>JAGAXP010000096.1 GCA_017940955.1 Oribacterium sp. | reverse complement strand
GCCTGAACCACCACTTGGTCCACCGCTCGGTCCAAACTCTCTGGTCTCAGCCTGTGTTTCCACAGTTACCGGAATTTCAAACATGATCGGCAGCTGAGGGGTAGGTGTACTGGATCTTCCGCCGTAACCATCATCAGTACCGCGATCCTCATCATCAGGAATCTTAATGCTGCCTCCTCTGGAATGAAGCTCGCAATTATCCTTTGGCACTGTGCCTTCGGCAAAGTACTCTGTTATCACGGCACTGCCGCGGAAATCATTGTAACAGCCCCGGGAAGGAAGCATGCCTGACTTACGGCATACCTTTTCCTGAACGATGCCATCCGGCTGCTCGAAACCGATATCCGGCAGTCCTTCATGAACTCTCTCCATGATCTTTCGCCAGATGTCTTTGTGGAAACCTGAGCCTCCGTTGTACTCACCGCTTGCATTGTCAATGAGGGGCTGGTTTTCGTCACAGCCTCCCCAGACACCACCTATAAAATAAGGTGAGAATCCAACAAACCAGATGTCCACATCCTTTGTGGTGGTACCGGATTTTCCTGCAAGACTCATTCCGTCAAAATGAGCTCTTGTAGAGGTAGAGTTTACATTTATGGATCCTGAAAATGCTCTGTTCGGAAGCATTGACTGACTCATGGCATCTGTCAGAAGGAAGGCCGTAGTGGCTTTCATAGCCTGTACCGGTTCATCCAGAGTTGTATCGATGATGACATTACCGTTCTGATCTATGATCCTGGTGAAAAACTTCGCTTTGTTGAACTTTCCTCCGTTTGCTATGGTCGCATAAGCCTGGGTCAGTTCGAGGTTTGTTACACCGTTTGTGATACCACCAAGAGCAAGTGCCGGATTCTCATCCTCGTCAACGAGAGAGGTGATTCCCAGACTCTCAGCATACTGACGTCCCTTATGAGGGTCCAGCTGCTCCATGAGGCAGCGTACCGCAACGATATTCAGGGAGTAAATGATTCCGTCCCTTATGGTCTGATAACCCAGAAATCCCTTGCTGTACCAGTTTTTGAAGGTCTTTGTGCCCAATGTATACTCACCGTCATAGAAACTTGTGGCGAGTGTGGCACCGTAAAGATCTATGGCCGGAGCAAAGCTGGAGATAACCTTGAAGGTGGATCCCGGCTGTCTCAGGGTGTTGGTGGCTCTGTTAAGTGACAATGAGAACAGCTTTTCTCCGCGTCCTCCGTTTACAGCCTTCACCTGACCTGTGTGCGGATCCATCAGCACAAAAGACACCTGTGGCTCCAGTGTTGTGAAAAAGCGTTCGCCAAGCTCTACATCCGTATCCGTCAGAAGCTCTGCCTTATATTCACTTATGTAATTCTTTGCGGACTCCTCAGACTTAAACAGGCCATTGAAGGAAATGCCTCTTACTTCTTTTATATAATGAAGTAGGTCTCTTTCCGAATAGTTGACTATCGTACCGTCTTCATGTTTTACAGTGTATCGCCAGGTGATGGAATACTTTGCGGTATCATAGTTTTCGGGATCATTGACCTCCTCATCAACTATCTTCTGAAGCCTCGGATCCTGAGTGGAATAAATGCTCAGTCCTCCGGAATACAGAAGATCTGTGGCCTCTTCCTTTGTGTAGCCAAGTCTGTCCTGCAGCTCCTGAACAACCTGCTCTGTAAGCTCATCAACAAAATATGAATAGGGTTCCTCTACCTGTGCGGATTTCTGCGTATCTACGTCCTTTATGCGGGCATAAACATCATCCGCCTTTGCCTCATTATACTGTGCCTCTGTAATATAGCCCTGCTCAAGCATGTTTGAGAGGACCTGGGCGCGTCTTGCGGCATTAGCTTTTGGATGCGTGATGGGGTTAAGGCCCGAAGGATTCTTGGTGATGGCGGCTATAACGGCACATTCGGAAAGTGTCAGAGTATTAACCTCTTTATTGAAGTAACGTCTTGCAGCAACCTTGACTCCGAGTGTGTTGGCACCAAGGTTTATGGTGTTCAGGTACTCGGTGATAATGCTTTGCTTAAGCTCTTCCTTCGTCATGTTAGGCTGATTCTCAAGCTCGAGGGCCAGATACTGCTCCTGGAACTTACGGACATACTTTTCAAAGGCACCCTCATTGAGACCGCCGCCGAAAACATTATTCTTGATAAGCTGCTGGGTAATGGTTGAACCTCCGCCGGCTGAGGAATCGTCGGAAACAACACCTCTTACGGCACGGAGTATGGATTTAATGTCTATTCCGTTATGTTCCCAGAAACGCTCATCCTCTATGGCAACGAAAGCATTGATCAGATCCTGAGGAAGCTGCTCATACTTTACTCTTTCACGGTTCGAACCCTCCTGTACAAGGGTTGCGGTAACATTGCCCTCCGTGTCATAAACCTTGGAGGCATAGGCTGTGGGGCCCACATGAATGGTCTTAAGATCCGGTGCAGAATCCAGAACGCCTCTGAACATACCAAAGCCGAAGGCTGCGGCTATGATACTGCCGAATACTGCTCCGATAAGGAGGCTCATCTGAAAAAAGTGAGTGATACGGTTTCCTATCTTACCTTTGGTATCATCCAGCGCGTCCAGTGTTTTATCTATATTGTATCTGGTGTAATTTGTCATTTATTTCCTGCCTGAAATGCCTGAGCATCTTAAATATGTATATCTGTCTGCTTTACGCAAAGTAAAACAATTTAATTATACAAGTCTGAACAGACCTATGCAATGAAGCAGGACTTACAAATATATTTCACTTAATCAAATGGTTCGGTTAGAGCCGGAGGGCATCCATTTAAAGCCGAGGCGCTTCGTCGGAAAAAACTAAAATCGGACCCCTAAGAACCACTAGGCCCTCGGTAAAGAAAGAATCCTGACGGATTCTTTTGAACCGCTCAAAGCCGCGCGGCTCCCAAGATTAAAAAATCTTGGGCAGCAATGTCAGATATTTTCTTTATGAAAAATCTGACTTGGCGAGGGTGCTAAGGAAAATGGAATCCAAGTAGTTCTAAGGGGTCCGATTTTGGTTTTTCTCGACTCAGCTTAACGGCTTTAAATGGATGCCCTCCGGCTCTGACCTGCTCTTTCGTAAAGCTGAGATATTTTTTGAACTCAGTTCACAAGTGTTTTGATATAGTCTGCGATTTTCTCATCCTTGCAGTTTGCGAAGAAGAGTTCCTTGAATTTCTCACCCTGGAATGCTCCCTTTACAAGCTCAGGATCGAGTTCCTTCAAAACTTCTACGAGGTCCTGTCTCAGGGTGTGCCTGCGAACTTCGTCAAGGATCTTCTTGTTTCTCTGCTCGGGCTCACGTCTCTCTGGTGGGTATCCGCCTCCGAAGGGCTGTGAGAAGAGCTTCTCAAAAATGTAAACGAGGTTCAGGTCTCCGCCCCAGCCGAACTTAAGTGCGAAAGGAAGGGCAACAGCATTACCATCGTTGATCTGTGCGAATGTAAATGCATCCAGAGGATCCTCTACATGTCCGCAGATAACGCCCGGGAATGAGTTAAGTGCAAGCATTGCACCCTCGCCTGTTCCGCAGCCTGTTACGACAAAATCTGCCGCACCGCTGTTGAGAAGTACAGCTGCAAGGATTCCGTTCTGAACATAGGTGAGCTGTGCTTCGTCTTCAGCACTGTACATACCATAGTTGTCTACTGTGTAGCCCTTCTCGTCTGCTACTTTCTTGAGAGAGCTGTAGATCATGGCATTTTTTCCTGCCTGAGAGTTCTCATTGATTAACGCGATTCTCATTATATTTCTCCTTAATTGCATAAAAGTTAACCGTTTTACTAAAAATCATTCTAAATCACTTTGTCGGCAATTTCAAGAGCTTATCGCAAGATTGTATGACAATATGCATCGGTATAGTCGAACCATAATAGCCGGAATCGAAGGTCATTAAAACCCAGCTAAAACCGCCGGGGACGGTTCCCGCCGGTGAGAACCGTCCCCTGTGGTTTTACGGCATATCTGTCACACTCCTTCCCCGTTCCAGTCAGGGATGAAGCTATCCTTTGCAACGCTTCCATCCTGTATGAAGGCGCGGGTCACGCCTTTTTCCATGGCATAATTTATGAGACGTTCATATTCACGGTGGGTTACTTTTCTGTTTATCTCGGGATATTTTTCCAGGCGTTCGAAGGGAGTGAACTGGTGCATGAGGCTAAGGTAAACATTGTCACCGTAGGTGTCGTAAACATAGTCCACTACAGCCTTTCCGTTTTTTACCATTCCGGGCATCAGGAGGTGTCGGACTATTACGCCTTTTTGCATGATGCCGCTATCGTCAAATGCCGGTTCCGGGCACTGTCTCACCATCTCGGCAAGGCTTTCTTTCGCTCTTTCGGGATAATCCCCGGCGCCGGAATACTTCTTTGCTTTTTCAGAGTCCATATACTTGAAATCGTCAAGGTAAATATCGGCGAGACCGTCCAGCATATTGATAAGCTCTTTTGTCTCGTAACCGGAGCAGTTTATCACGTAAGGGATTTTAAGTCCCTGATCTCTTGCGGAAATCATGGCTTCCCTGATTTCCGGAATGTAATGATCCGGAGTTACCAGGTTAATGTTGTTGGCGCCTTTTTCTTCAAGCTCCAGAAAGATTTCCGAAAGGCGACCAATGCTTACTCTTTTGCCGTTCTCACCATGGCTCAGCTCATAGTTCTGGCAGAAGACGCATTTAAGCGTACAGCCCGAAAAGAATATCGTGCCTGAGCCTTTGGTTCCTGAGATGCAAGGCTCCTCCCAGAAATGAAGTGCCGCTCTTGCAACATATATATCTGATGAAACTCCGCAGACACCGGTTTTTCCGGTGTTTCTTTCCGCTCCGCACTTTCTCGGGCAGAGTTCGCAGTGCTCCAACATCGGGTGAGTTGAATGAATATCTCTTAGTTCTTTTTCTTTTGTAATAACAGGTTTATTCATTTTCTATGACCACTTTATTTGTCCGCAAGATTCTATACCGGTATTATCCGGACACGATTTATTATCCGTTGTATCGACTGTTCATGATACTAAGTAATCCACCGGGGACGGTTCTCGCCAGCGAGAACCGTCCCCGGTGGATTTACCGTTGGATAAGATTTCACTTTCGGAAGTTAGCGTTTTTCCTGTTCTCTTCCGCGTTCTTTCTGGCCTGTTCGGATTTCGGCATGGAATCAATGCGGGCCTTCTCCTTCTGAAGCTCCTGAGCCTTTCGCTTCTCATCCTCCAGATGAATCTCGTCTTCAGTGAGAACTCCGATCTTCAGGTCGTTTTCATTATCATACCACTCAAGGAAGCTGTGCTTCACATGCTGACGCTTGAAGCCAAGGATCTTGTTCAGACTTATGTTCTCCATGGCGCTGAAGATGTTTCGTTCAACGTACGGATTAGTCTCCTTAAGTTTTTCTATGAGATGCTTGGTTTCAAGCCGCTTTGAGCTGGTCTGTCCGTCGGTATGACAGGTGGAGCAGGTGGCTGTGAAATGGCAGGCACACTGTATAAAGTTAAGGTGATTGTAGTCCCGCCAATGCTTTATTTCCGCCTCATGCACGAGGTATAAAGGCCTGATGAGCTCCATCCCCGGGAAGTTGGTGGAGTGAAGCTTCGGCATCATGGCCTCATACTGCCCGGCATAAAGCATTCCCATAAGAATGGTTTCAATCACGTCATCAAAGTGATGTCCGAGAGCTATCTTGTTGCAGCCCAGCTTCCGGGCTTCTTTATAAAGATATCCCCTTCTCATGCGGGCACAGACGTAGCAGGGTGACTTTGGAATGTTGTAAACCGAATCAAATATGTTTGTTTCAAAAATAGTGAGAGGAATGCCCATTAGCTCAGCATTTCTCTCTATAATCTTACGGTTCGCCTCGTTGTAGCCGGGATCCATGCAAAGGTACACAACCTCAAAAGGAAGCTTGTTATGACGCTTAAGCTCCTGAAAAAGCTTAGCCATAAGCATCGAATCCTTGCCGCCGGAAATGCAGACAGCGATCTTGTCTCCCTCTTCCACAAGGTTGTAATCACAGATAGCTTTTACAAACATGCCGTAAATGTTTCTCTTGAACTTCTTTCGGAGAGACTTTTCTATGTCTTCTCTTCTCTTATCTGAATCAATGTCTCTCTGTATCTGGTGAAGTACCCATTTTCCGTAGCCGCCCTGCAGGCTGTAGGCTTCATACCCCTGATCCGCAAGGTTATCAGCAGCTGCCAGGGAAAGCTCGCCATACTTGCAGTAAAGAACAACCTTTTTGTCCTTAGGAATGGTATGATTCTGATCTGCTATGTTCACAAGATCCACCCTCATGGCATCCGGCATTTTTCCTGTCAGAAAATCCTGTTCCTCCCGAACATCTATAAGGGTATAGCTCTCCTTTGGCCAGGTTTCAAATTCATCTACTGTTATTTCTCTGGTTGTTGATTCCATATATTCCTCTGTTCTGTATTCAGACTCATCTCATGTATTAACGCTGTTTTATTCATACTTTGATCCTATTCCGATTCATTCCGCTCCTTCAACCTTTATCCCGCAAATCCCCTTCTCAGCAAGGATATCCCGCATGGCCAGTACATAGTCTTCCGAATGAAATCCCTGATACCAGTCGATATAGAAATATCCTCCTACTTCCGTAACCTGAAGCGTTATACCCCTGTCCGGCATTGTATGGAAAGCGGTCATGCGGATGCGGCTTCCGTAGTCTCCTGTACGCATAGTTCCGAGATAGCTGACTCCGGCACCGACTTTCGGATTTTTTCGCTGATCCATAATGATCTTATTCAATGTGCCGTCAATATATGCCTTCGTATTTCCCTCACATATTGAACGATATACACCAGCAGCCTTCTTTATGTTCTTTTCCCGGGAATAGTCAGAAAGCGCAGCACGAAATTCTGTATTTAATTCTTCATCTGTTTTTTCCGACAGTTCTAAGACATTAAAGCTGTAATTAAAATGTACAACCTGATGCAAAAGTGAATCAGTATTCCCCATAACCTTACGAATGCTTACGGGAACCATGAAGCTAAAGGGAGCTTTATTCTCCGGATGTATTCTTTGCAATGCCTTCGCAAAGCATACATACAGTACTGACATAGGACTGCCCTTTACCGATTTCGAATAGTCCATGAATCCTGCGGAAGGTATGCTGATGCAAAATTCCCTGCAGTCAGCCTCCGGCACGAAGAGGCAATCTCTGGGACTTTCCGGTGTCTCAAACACCTGTATTTCCCTAAAAGTGGTCATTAATTCTGTCGGATCCATAGGAGGAAGCTCAAGATAAGCATCTGTATCCTGTCCGGGAACAGCACCTTCTGCTTCCGTATGGACACCTTCCGGCACAGGATATTCCCGTTCATCTGTAATGCTGTAATAATGATAAAAAAATGTCTCAAGTACATGCATGAAGCCGGTTCCGTCGTAAGGAACATGATCTACATAAATCCGGAGTATATTGTCAAGATAGCATATAGTCACCGTATGGAAATTGGCTTCCGGAGTTGAAGGCTCGATCACTTCACCCGTTTCCCCGAATACAAAGGGCAGAGGATTTTCCGTGAATACCAGCATATTGCGGCGTACCACTGTTGCATAGGTGACATATGGATATACCTTGATCGTTTTTTCCCACGCCTGTTTGAGCGCAGAAGCATCGATACATTCCTTCAGGTCGAACCTATAGGTCATATAATATATCTTATCTGTGGGATATGCAGCTCTTGCAAACATTCCTGCCGTTACCGGACGTATTTCTTTCCAGCCCTCGGTTCCGGCATCATCGTATAATGCTGTTTCAAGATCTCGTGTTGTCTTTATTCTGTCTTTATTTAAGGAATTGTCCGAGAAGCCAGGGACTTGCGCCCCGACATCGATCCCTGAACTTTCATTTTTAATCATACTATTTCTCCTCATCTGTATGCGTGTGGTTTAGCCGTTAATTTCTGACACACAGATGTCAATCTATCCGGCTCATCTGTTAAAGCTGTTTTTCAGGCCGCAATTCCCTACTCACAAACTTCTCACAGTCTGATCGGGTATACGTTCAAGTACAGCGTTTTTCATTCCAAGCTTCTTAAAAAGCTTCGTCAACACCTTTACATAACAGTCACTTAGAAATCCCTGATACCAGCAGAGATAAAATACTCCTCCTATTTCGACAGCCTGCACCATAATGCCATTTTCACGCATGGTACGAAATACAGTCATCCTAAACCTGTTTCCATACTCCCCTGTTTTAAGCTGACCGATATAACTTACAGCAATGGCTGCCTCACCGTTTTCCCGAAGCTTTATTATGGTTTCTTCAGTATCTCCCTTTTCCATAAGCTTCATCATTCCTTGAATGATTCCGCTGTATACACCGCACATGGTTATAATATTGTCCTCTGACGTAAAGTCCTTTAGAAACGCGCGGTAATCCCTTATGAGTTTTCCTTCTCCACCCTCTTCCATCAGACTGTCCGGATCAAACATATATTTCATGTGAACAATCTGGTGAAGCAGAGAATGTTCATTCCCCATAACTTTTCGTATGCTTACAGGCGTAGAAATCTTGACAGGAAGCTTATTGTCCGGGTGTACAGACTGAATTGCACAGGCAATAAGCACAGATATCAGCGACATGGGAGTCCCCGATACACTTTTGGCATAATCCATCATATCTTTCTTTGGCACTGATATGCAAAAACATGCGCAATTTTCTGCCGGAACAAAAAGAACCCGGTCAGTGCTTTCCGGCATCAAAAAGGTTTTTTCATCTGCAAATGCCTTCTCCGGATTTATGTCTATGGGCTTCACTCTTGTATCAAGGTATGCATCTTCACAAAGTCCTTCTATGGGAATGTCTTTTTTAGTGAGTATGCCCTCCGGTACAGGATAATCTATCCCATCAGAAAAACAATAATAGTAATAGAAAAACGTCTCCATTAAAAACCGGACTCCGGTTCCGTCAAAGGGTACATGATCAATATAAAAATGAAGTGTTTTTCCTTTATAGCATATGGTTGTGGTATGGAAATTACCGGTCTTTCCGAAAGGCTCAAGGACCTCTTCTGTTTCACAGATTACAAAAGGCAGCGGATTTTTTGCCATCTCATATTTTCCGTTCCGTACAACAACCGCATAGGTAAGGTATGGATAAACCTTTGTTGTCTCATCCCAGGCTTTTTTCAGTGATGCTTCGTCTGCTTCACGATCCAGCTCAAACCTGAAGGACATAAAAAATGCTTTTGATACTGGGTAGGAACAGCGTGCAAACAAACCGGCATAAATAGGAAAAACCACATTCCGGTCATCTGTTTTCAGATCATTCATAGATGGCTTTATCATTTTCTTTTCCATAAAATACCTCGTATTGTATAGTCTCACCCATTCTATTCCTTATTTGCAGCTTTGGTCATATTGTAAAAGATACCTTGAACAAACCAAAAAGCACCTGCCACCCGGTAGTTCAATATAATCTTATATTCATTCGCTGTCAAACTGTGCGCGGTACAACGCCGCATAAACCCCGTCTCTGTCAAGCAGTTCTTCATGGGTTCCTGTTTCTACGATATCTCCGTCCTTCAGAACATATATCTCATCAGCATTTTGAATCGTGCTAAGGCGATGAGCGATCACAAAACTGGTCCGACCACAGGTAAGGGCATCAAGCGCCTCCTGAATAAGTACCTCGCTTCTGGTATCCACGGAGGAAGTAGCCTCATCCAGGATAAGTATGGGGGCATTTTTAATCATAGCCCTTGCGATATTGATCAGCTGCTTCTGTCCTGCAGATATGGTAGTATTTTCAGAAAGCACCATATCAGCTCCATCGGGTAATGTGGAAACAAACTCTGTCAAACCACACTTTTCAAGTATATCCGTGAATGTCTTTTCCGAAACATTTTCTTTGGAATAGATGATATTTTCACGGACGGTTCCCTCAAACACCCAGGAATCCTGTGGTACTATTGCAAGCTTTTCGTGAAGCTCTCTTCTGCTGACAGATGTTATATCTTCGCCATCTATGGTGATATGTCCATGAGTGAGCTCATAGTAACGCATCAAAAGGTTAATGAGGGTACTTTTACCTGCTCCTGTAGGTCCCACGATGGCGATCTTTTTACCGGGAGAAACCCTTCTTGAAAAATCACGTATAACCGGCTCATCCTTTGTATATCCGAAGCATACATGCGAAAAGATCACCTCTCCTCTGACCGGCTTAAACTCTTTTTCCCGGTCGGATGATGTCTCCTCTTCAACAGGCATTTCCATCTCTTCCTCACCAAGAAACTCAAAAATACGATCAGCCCCGGCAAGACCCTGCTGAAGAGATGAAACCGAAGCAGCCATCTGTGCCAGAGGTGTCGAAAACATCTTGGCATACATAATAAAGGCTATAATGCAAGGGAAATCGGTATTCCCAAAGCTGCTCACCATGAGCAGTGCTCCTGTTATACAGACCATCACATAGCTTAAGTTTCCGCAGAAGAGAACCATCGGAGCCATCAATCCCGAGATAAATGAAGAACGCCAGCCAGCTTCGTAAAGACTGTCTGCCTGTTCTTCCAGGGTCTCGCAGACGCTCTCTTCACAGTTAAACGCCTTGATCACAAGATGTCCGGTGAGGTTTTCTTCGATCATTCCGTTAAGAAGTCCAAGCTCCGTCTGACGTTTTGCATAAACCTCCTGACCCATTCCGGCAAAATAGGCAGCCGCAAAAAGCCCGATTAAGGTGGAGATAACAACTGTCAGCGCAAGAATGGGATTTGTGACAAACATCATAACGAGACACCCTACAAGCAGCACAGTGTTTGAAATGATATTCACCAGCTGTCCCGAAAGTGCATCAGACAAAAGTTCCATATCATTGGTCAGGCGGCTTATGATGTCTCCGCTCAAGCCTCCGTCAAATATGGACTGTGGTACACGGTCAAGCTTGTTGCCAAGCTCCATGCGAAGTCTTTTAGTCAGCCGAAGAGATACCATGGACATCAGTATCCCCTGGGCATAACCAAAAATCGCGATCACAGCTATGAAAGAAACAGCGATCCATGTAGTATTGATGATTCCGGTCATATCCGGTTCCAATGTGAGACCCACCTGAATCTTTTCCGTAATGCTCCCGGCCAGCGAGGGAAGCAGCGCGGAAAGAACAGAAGCGACCACAGCAGCCGTAAGCGCGACAGCCATATAAAGTCTGTATTCTTTTAGGTAACTGATCAGATTTTTCATTTTGTCCCCACCTCCCTCGGTAACTGGGACATGGCAATTTCTTTATATACCCGGCAGGATGAAAGAAGTTCCTCATGTCTTCCCTCACCGACTATCATTCCCTTGTCCAACACAAGTATCCTGTCGGCATTTTTAATGGTCTGTATCCTCTGCGCCACCATAAGCACTGTGGCATTTTGCGATGACTCTCTCAGGGCTTTTCTTAAACGTCTGTCAGTTTCAAAATCGAGTGCGGAAAAGGAATCATCAAAAAGATATATCTCAGGATCTCTTGAGATCGCTCTGGATATATTAAGTCTCTGCCTCTGACCTCCCGAGAAATTGGAGCCTCCCTGCTCCACCCTGGCATAGTACTGTCCCTCTCGTTTTTCTATAAAACTGTCAGCCTGCCCGACTCTGGCAGCTTCCCTGATATGGGAAAGAGTCCTTTGAAATCCGATTCCTTCGGCAAAATCAATATTTTGTGCTATTGTCCCTGAAAACAATATGCTTTTCTGAGGCACATAACCAATTCTGCTCCGAAGCTCAGCCAGCTTATAATCCCGGACATCGACACCGTCAACAAGAACTTCGCCATCCGAAACATCGTACATTCTCGGGATAAGATTCATAATGGAAGTTTTTCCGCAGCCTGTAGCCCCGATAAGAGCCACCGTTTCCCCCTTGTTGATTTTAAATGTAATGTTTTTAAGCGTATCGGCGGCGGCTCCGGGATAACGGAAAGAAACATTTTTAAACTCAATGGTACCTGTCTTTAGCGGACACTTTTCATCAGAAGAGTCTTTTATCCTTACTTCTTTATCCAGCACCTCGATTATTCTCATCTGAGATGCCATGCCTCTCATAAAGACGATATAAACCATAACAATTTGCATGATGGCCATGGTTGCAAGGGCGGCAAATGAAGAAAAAACCACCATGTCAGAAAACAGTCCCACTCTCTCAGTTACTGCTGCAGCCTGAATAACATAAGCTCCTATGGTGTAAATGAGTATCCCAAGAAGATTCCCTATTCCGTTTCCCAGAGGCAACAGCGCCGAGGTTATCCGGCTTAATGAAAATACTGACTCATTAAGGTCTTCTATTGCATCAAGGCTTCTCTTCCGCTGATATTCATAGGCATTAAAAGCATGAATAATCTTGAGACCTTCTATATGCTCCCGATTTACGCGGTTTAAGGTATCAGTTTTTTTCTGTAAGTTTATGATAGTGTCCCTTGTTAGGTGTAGAAGAAAATACATCAGCATCGTCATGGACATAAGAAGCACAAGAGTTACCACTGTCCAGATCAGGTTTGTACCGGACATCATGATTATGGCAAAAACGGCAATTGCAGGTGCGTAAAAAATAATCTGCACCCCTGCGGAAACTATCTGTTCGATCATCACCACATCTCCTGTGCAGCGGGTAATCAGACTGGACGACCCAAAAGCTGCTGTTTCCTCCTGAGAAAAGGACATGATCTTATGGAAAAGCTCATTCCTGAGTTTTCTTCCCAAAGAGCAGCTTATCCTGGCAGAGAGAAAAACAACAAAAGAAGAGGCCATAAGACTTAATGCAGCATAAAAAAGCATGGAAAGTCCCGCCGAAATCACAGAAGAATGATCTGCATTTCCGTTACTGAGAAGCGTTGTTATCCCCCCCATGATTTTCGGAATTCTGAGGTTCAGCCATACCTGGATAACGGAAAAAATCAGTGAAAGTCCCAGGAATTCCTTATCTCTTTTCGTCATCAGCCCTAACATTTTTGTCATAACAAAACTCCCCAAATTTAAGGTCTTTTCTTCTCCGTCAATATCGACTTGATCTTGTTTTCCATAGCTCCCCATAATGCGCAGATCAAAACGGTAATAAAGTAGAGTCCGATATAGATGATGAGAAGCTCTTCACTTGACCGCTGCCCGGGGATACTTGCAGTAAAAAAAGCCAAAAGCAAAGCAACCGGCATATGAATGATGTAGAAGGAAAGGGAATTTCTTCCTATCCAGCTGAATACGGCACTGACACCTTTTATTTTGCCCACCAAAACAGAAAATCCCAGAAAAGCCATCATTCCAAAAACAAAACTAAGGAGTGTGGCATAAATTGAAATAACCCTTGTAGCTTCATCAGTGGTAAAGTAGCCCTTTGAGAGAGCATTTCCCCCATGGTAGACATCGGCAACCGAAAGCTGCAAAACAGAAAAAAGAACCACTGAAGCTATCAGTCTTCCGATACTCCATTCCTCATATTTATGCAGCCACCTGTGCTGTCCCGAAAACGCTCCCGACAGCATGAAGAAAGCGATCACCGGAGTGGACTGGAGATTAAAAGGAAGCTGTGGAACAAATGCTGTGAGGCAGGTTCCTGTTGCAATGAGAAACGCCGATATGAGAATGAAATTCGAATTATTCTCAAGGGCTTTTTCGGCAATTGCGTATAATATAATACTTCCGAGCATCATCTGGATCAGGAACCACAGAGGAGCCACCATAGACCACAACCACCCGGTATTGATAAGCTCCGGAACTATCAGATTCAGAAGCGGCTCACCGAGAAAATGGGTCAGAATCTGATTTCTGATATCCCTGACAGGAATTCCCAATGCAAGAAATAAAGCACTTCCCACCAAAAGGATTCCGAAGGAATAGAAAAAATACACCTTCAAAAGGTAGGGTATTCGTTTTTTGACATTTGCACGAAAACCTCTGCCTGTCCGGTAGGTGTAACCACTTGCCCAGAAGAACAAAGGCAAAAGAATGTTTCCCAAAATGATGGACATTGCTTCAATCAGCTTTTCGTTGAACAAAAAGACATGAATCAGGATAACCATAAGGATCATTATTCCTTTTGCGATATCAAGCGTTACCAGTCTTTTACTTCCGCTATCTCCAGTACTCATATTATTTATTGTCTCCTTTGATCTTTTCGTCTGCTTTCATAAAGACCTCAACATATTCATATTTGTGGTCATTCAAGCCAACCGCCGTGATAAAGGCGCCGCAGTCCGTACTTGCGATCAGCGATGTACATTTGGAAAGAATGGTAATGATACTCAGGTATCTGAGATTGGTCATATACTTGTCTTTTTTCTGATTTTCGTAAATATCAATCAGAAATTTATCATTATTTTCATTTGCGTTATAATCCACACGATCCTGATCCACATAGACGATACGATCCTTCAGAGGGCTTTCTGTAAATATCCTGAACACATTGGCGTCCTCTGTCGCAAGGAATATACAGTCATAGTTTCCCTCCTTAAATACCTGTGTGACTCTGGAAAGGAAGGCTGCCGGTCCGGAAGGCTGGTTCAGCACAGTAGTAATGAAGGACTGGTTGTAATCCGTTCCCCTGCCCACAACTCCGAGAATTCGTTTTGCGTCCTTTGGAATCACCTTTTCATAAAGTTCATCTGACATATTCTTCGCCTTTTCATTCAGACGCAGAAACCTTCGAAAGAGAGTACAGTGATCGGAAAACAGGCTTTCCTCCTTGATATAGGGATTTAACATAAAGAGCTGCTCCGCTCCCCTTACCACATTGGCGCTTTGGTATACTTCTTCAAGCGGAATATCTGTGATCTGTTCAAAAAACATGGTCCAGGCATTGGTTCCGTCTCCTCCGTTAAACTGATTCCCGTCATCCTTCACAGAAAGATCTACCACAGGAATGATTTTGCCTTTCCTATGGTCTACCGCTATCTTCGCACGATAGAGGGTCCATTTTATGAGGTCTGCCAGTCCCATCATTCCAAGCCTGCTCTTGATGAGAAAGAAAGTCTTGTCCGGATTCTTGTCTCCGAAGTGCATCATATCTGTAAGCCAGTAAAGTCCCACCATGATTTCGGAAGAAACATACTTTTTATTAATCAGATTCATGGGATCTCTTGTTTCCGGAGCAAATTGCAAAACATCCGACTTTACCGTCATGATCGGCTTTTCCAGGCAGAATGAATAGTGGTTATATAATTCAGAGTCATTCTCAATTGTTTTCAAATGATCACTCTCATCAAAAAACCACAGTGCCCTCTTGTCCTTGAAAAAAACATACTTATCCGGAAAATATGTCTGGATAATCTTTGTGATGGCATAACTGTATTCCTCCAGCTCATTAAAGAGGAAAACGTCTGCTCTTTCCAGAATATCAAAATCCATCCTGTCATCATTGTAATCGTAATCCCAAAGCTCATTAATGGACGGGTTAAACATTTGGAGCATTTTTTCATCTACATCCTTCGACATATTGGTCTGCCACGAAAGATAATACATGACCTCCTCAGTATCCCTGTTCATTACCGGAATATCCTCGCAACGTGCCTCAGGATTATCATGAAATATATCCCTTGCAAGTTCGATGACTTCTTCCCTGTCATGCCTAAGCTGATAGATTTTTCCGGGATGAAGGTTCCCGCTGTTTACATCCTTTATCCTGATCATCTTTATTTCCCCTTTTTATCAATAGTAAAACGCGTACTCATATTTTCCGCCATTCAAACCAACCGCACAGTTAAATGCACCGCAATTTGTTGTCGAAACAAGAGCATTGCACTTGGAAAGACAGAACAGTACCAGAAGATAATCCATAGTATTTTCATAACCATCCCATTCAATCTCGGCATAGATGTCAGACAGAAGCTTGTCCTTATTCCGTTCGTCATTATAGTCAATCCGTTTTTGGGGAACCGACAGTATCTTATCCTTCAAGTCGCTTTCCATAAAAAGATCAAAGATGCCCTGATCCTCCGTTGCGAGAAACAACTTATCAAAATCCTTTTCCTTCATCTGGGATCGTATATTATCCAGAAATTCCTCCGGTGCAACAGGCTTCCTCACCACACCGGCGACCTTGCTGGAAGTATAGTCTGAGCCTCTCCCTACGACGCCAAGGATCCTTTCTCCCGCAACTTCCCGGAATATCTCTCCGTAGCCTTTCTGAAGACGATCCAATACTTCAGGCTTAAAACTCACATACTTCATGAATACCTTCCAGTCCATAAAAACAAGCTCTTCCCTGACATATGGATTCAGTACGAATTGCTGCATCTTTGCCAAGAGGACATTTTTGCTCTGGTAAACCTCCTCCAACGGAACCCTCGATGGCTGCCTGAAAAACATTGTCCAGATATTTCCGCCATTTTTATCAAACTGGTTCCCGTCTCCCCAGGTCCCGATATCCACAACAGGCATAATATTACCACGTTTCTTTTTTACCATCGCGATACGGTTTGCCACATATCGTATCACATCTCCCAAACCTTCAAAGCTTACCGGGTTACGTATCAGGTAAAAGGTTTTTTCCGGATGCAGCTCTCCGAAGGAAAGCCTCTCGGTTTTCCAGAAGATACTTTCCATAACCTTCATTGCGTTATATCTTTTACTGAAGGTATCATCAGCGTTCATATTCAGCACCACCAGCGGCTGTGATGAGATATACATGAGGCTTTTCTTGGCAAAATAGTAAAAACGGTTATAAAACTCTGCAATGGAATTGATTATATGCAGGCAGTCACCTTCTTCAAAGAAAAAAGAAGCATTTTTATCCAGGAAGAAAAGAAATTTATCCGGCAGTTCTCTTCGGATTATCGTTGCAATTGTATAAGTGTATTCATCCAACTGTTCAAAAAGGAATACATCTGCCCTCATCAAAAGTGTCAGGTCCAGATCCACGTCCATTGGATCATAGTCCCACATCGCATCAGCCGGCAAAGTTTCATTGATATACTGAATATCTCCGTTTTTTCGCCAATGAAGATAGTAAAGATGTTTACCGTTCTCGTCTGTCACGGAAATCCACTCACTTCGGATCTCTGAATACTGTTTATACATATCCCGGGCCTTAAGAAATACATCCGGCGAATGCTTCAGTCGCGTTCTCCTGGTTCCCATTTCATGAATTTTGGAATCGACTAAGATCATAAGCAAAACCTCCGTAATAATTATTAGAATATCAAAGGTATATGCCGCTCACTGATGATTCGCAGCATTTAAATCGTAAACCTCAGTACTCTCGTACTTTCCTCCATTAAATCCAAGAGCCAGACGATATGCACCGCAGTTTGTACTGGAAATCAAAGATGTACACTTTGACAGAATATGGATGATTCCCAGATACCGAAGATTATCACGGTATCCGTCCCTGTTTTCCTCCTTGTATATATCCACGAGGAACCTGTTGTCATCCGGACTTATGCTTACTCTGGGCTGCGGTACTGAGGAGATGTGATTTTTAAGCTTGCTATCCATAAAGCATCGAAAAACATTCTCATCCTCAGTGGCTAAAAAGATCCGGTCATAGCATCCTTCTCTGAAGATCTTTTCCACATACGAAAGCAGAGCCCCGGGTCCTGACGGACGGTTTAAAATACCCTCCATGGCATTCATATTGTAATCAGATCCTCTGCCTATCACTCCAAGGATCCGCTTCGAATCTTCAGGTATGATATCAGCATAAAGATTTGTGACATACTCCTCTGTCGCATCAGAGAAACGTACCCATTTTGAAAACAGAGCCTTATCGTCCGCAAAAAAAATCTGCTCCTGAATCCATGGATTTAAGGATCTCAGATTATCCCTCATAAGAATCACTCTTTTGCTTTTGTAAACCTCTTCCGGCGGCACAGCAGATATTTGTCTGAAAAACATGGTCCAGACATTCTCTCCGTTACCACCGTTAAACTGGTTATCGTCCCCTATCACAGAGAGATCGATAACAGGGATAAACTCCGGTGTATTCATCACCGCCGCCTCAGCGCGGTAAACAGCGAACCTCAGCATATCGGCAAGTCCTTCCATCCCCAGAGGATTTTGGATAAGGCAGAAGGTCTTATCAGGATTTTCCGTACCGAAGCTTTCGGACTCTGTCTGCCAGAATAAGCTTGTCATAAGTTCAAGCGAAGAATACTTTTTCTTCAGAAACTGCTCCGGGTCGTCAGGATCCATTCCAAGGGATTTGGATATTACATGGATTATGGATTTGGATACCAGATATCCGTACTTACGGTAGAAATCCGAAATACCTTCTATGATGTGACGATGTCCGGTTTCTTCAAGGAAAAGTCCTGCACTGCTGTCCGTAAAAAACACATAGACTTCCGGAAGATATTTTCCTATGAGCTTCGCACAGAGATACGAATACTCATCTATCTCATCGAAAACATATATCTCTCCACGTTTCAGAAATGAAAGGTCTATACAGGGATCACTTTCATCATATTTCCTGAATTCACTTACATAAACAGGAAGACGTTTTCGCATTTCCCCGTCAAAGTCCTCCGACAGATTGCTCTGAAATCGGAGATACATCAGTGGTTCTTCCTCACCTGTACGGAAAACAGGAATCAGTTTATCCTGAAGTCCTTCGTCTTCATAAAATAAATCTCTGGCCTCTTCAAACACTTTCCCGCTCATTGCAAGACGGATATCGGCAATCCTTTGGTTTCCGGGTTCGTCTTTTATTCTTACCATATCCTTCCCCCGTCAGCTCTGTTTTGTTGTTGCGTATGCTTTTGCAAATTCATAGCTGTGACCATTTAATGCCAACGCAAAATGGTATGCTCCACAATCCACTGTCGCCACCATCGCCGTACAGTCATGTGCCAGTATATCCAGGATTCCGAGATACCTCATAGTATTCCGGTACCCATCACTTTTTTTCTCACGGTAGATATCCACTAGGTACTTGTCATGGAATTGCAAATCGCTGTAATCAATCCTCTCCTGAGGGATGAAAAATATCTTATCCATAAGCTCGCTCTTCATAAAAACATCAAATACCGACTGATCCTCGGTTGCAAGAAATACATGGTCAAATCCATGCTTTTCAACAAGAGAAACCACCTCTTTCTCCAGCTCCTCTCCTGTCAGAGGCTTTCCCAGGAACCCCGCAGTCTGACTCGAATTATAATCTGTGCCTCTGCCTATCACGCCAAGTACTTTCCCCGGATTGTCGGGAAGGAATTCTTCCTTCATTTTCCGGATATGCTCCAGTACCCTTGGATTAAATCTGAGAAAATCACGGAACATAATGGACCAGTCCTCGTAGTAAAACTCCTCCAAAAGATAAGGATTAAACATCAACTGTTGGTCTCCCAATACGAGAACATCCGCACTCTCCCTGACCTCCTGAGCTGTATAGGGGGAGAGCTGTTCAAAAAAGGTCATCCATACATCTTCTCCGTTTCCGCCGTTAAACTGGTTGTTGTCACCTGCTTTATCAAGGGCCACAACGGGGATGTAATCCATATTTTTCTTCTTCAGCATCATGGCTCTGAACAGCGTGAATTTCACAACGTCCACCAGCCCCTGCATCCCAATGGGATTTGTGATCAGACAGAAATGTTTGTCCTGATTCTTATTTCCGAGACGCTTTGTCTTTGTCCTCCAGAAAAGCCCCTCCATCATATGGAGCGATTGATAATGCTTCTCTATATACATGTCACTATCAAACTTGAAATCCCTCTCGGATGTTATGTAATATACAGACTTCGTGATCATTTCACGATACCCGGCGTAAAACTCAGAAAGTGATTCCAGAACATGGACGCCTGACTTATCTCCAAAGAAAAGGGATGCCTTTTTATCCAGAAAAAAAACGAGGCTTCGGGTATGATGGTGGGTAAAAATCATACCTTAAAACCATTTTTTAACAATTGAAAAACCACCTGTGTTTCTGTAATGTATTAGCAACCAAACTTCTACATTCAGAGATACCGGAGGTACCCACAGGTGGTTTCT
>JAGAXP010000095.1 GCA_017940955.1 Oribacterium sp. | reverse complement strand
GGTGCTACCCTTTTTGTAGATTTGAATTAATCGCCGATTACGTTTCGTATTGCGACCGGGGTGCGGTAGTTCCAGCGGTAGATGCGGATGCCGGAGCGGCGGGAGGCTGCATTAACAATCTGGCCGTTTCCGATGTACATACCGACGTGGTTAATGGTTCCGCTGCGGTTTGCATAGAATATGAGGTCTCCGGGCTTCATTGAGTCGCTTGAGACTTTTGAGCCGGAGCCCGCCTGGTCACGGGATACTCTCGGAAGGTAGATTCCAAAGTTCTTGAGGACGGACTGAACGAAGCCCGAGCAGTCGCATCCGTGTGTTAGGGAGGTTCCGCCCCATACATATGGATTACCAACAAACTGGCAGGCATAGTTAACTATCTTGTTTCTGAAGGCTGCGGCAGCATTGGCTGCTTCTACTGCAGGGTAATACTCGATGGCTTCCTGGAGTGCATATCTTACGGAGACGTTGTTGTCGCGGGTTGATACGAAGGAACCCTGGGCTGAGTCACTGTCATCACCGTCGCCGAGATCAAGCTCTACCCACCCATCCATCTGATTCACTACGTCATAACGCTGTCCGCTGGTAACCTGTGTCCAGGCTTCGGAATCTGTTGATGCCTGGGCTCTTACGTTAAGTGACTGGGTATTGATGAGTGCCATGACGTGAGCATTCTGCACGGCAAGATCCTGGGCTGTCTGACCTGTTGCAAGGAGGTCTGCACGAACATATCCGTCAACAGGACCGGACTTGATATGATACCATCCGTTCTCTTCTCCCAAAATGTTACATCCGCCGTATCCCGGGAATTTTCCGATTATGTTGTCAATGCCTTTTTCTTCAGGTGAGGAACGCACATTGATGTAATCGGAAGCCAGTGAAACACCGAGGTTATCATACATGTTGAGAACCTTCTGTTTGAGATTCAGTGACTTTGCTTCATCAAGACCAAAGCCGAGGGAAACATTTTCAGGGGACGCAGACATATATGCAATGTCAAAGTTATCGATATTGTCCGAGGCTATCATGACCCAGTCTTCATTCACTCTTCCGAGAACCTCGTACTTCTCTCCTTTTGCCGCAGAACCGATGGTGTTTCCGTCTGCTATTTCGGGAGTTGAACGTATACGAAGTTTGTCGGTAACAACGGTGGCTCTTGGCTTGATAAGGCTTCCTGCAAGAGTTATTGCATCATCTCCGGTTACTACATAAGCTGAAGCAACATAACCGTCCATGCCACCGGATCTTATATGCATCCAGCCGGCGGCATTTTCCGGAGCGGCTTCGACGATATCAACGGCAGAGCCATTGGCAAGCATACCCATGATGTTGGTAAGGTCATTCTGGTCAGGGGCACTGCGGAAATTGATATAGCTGTCGCAGGTTACGATTCCGAGATCTGCATACTGTGCGATTGAATTGTTGATGGCTTCCATCTGGATAGCCTTGGTGAATACCTGAATTTCTGATAGAGTTGACTTTACGGGCTGACTTTCACCGGCAGAGGCGATGTCTTCCACAGCAGTCTCTGATTCTACAGCCATTACGGTATCTTGTGAAAGTGTGGATTTCTGTCCCTTCATTATAAGAGCTATGATAATGGCTATGACCAGTACACATAGAATTCCTGCCGAAACAAAAAGCATTGTATGTTCTCTGTCATAATTCATTTTTGGATTTCCCATATATTGATACTCCTGTGAAAATTGGCATGAGATGTATTATATCATATATATTTTAGCATAATTCTGAAGTTTTGCTGAACATGTATATATGCATTGAGAGTGTAAGTTTAATGTTGGATTTAAATAGAGGGAATCGTCTGAGAAGCGCATTCCTATGATAGATAGCTCCACAAAATCTTTCATACTTCACTGACAGTTATTCTGACACACAGGGCCGGCAGGAATCGTCCCCGGTGGTTCTATATTTAAAAAGGCTGCAGCGTTTTGCTGCAGCCTGAGAGTTTTTGCTATTTTGACAGGAGCATTCTGTCATTTGCAAAGTTTCCGCCGGATAACTCTTCAAACTTATGAAGGAGATCCTCAACGGTAAGTTTTTTCTTTTCTTCACCTGAAATATCAAGGGCAACTCTGCCTTCGTTCATCATGATGAGACGGTTACCGTGGGCTATGGCATCACGCATGTTGTGAGTAACCATAAGAGTTGTAAGGTGATGCTCTTCTACAACCTTGTCGGTTGCGGCAAGTACCTTTGAAGCGGTCTTGGGATCAAGAGCTGCAGTATGCTCGTCCAGGAGCAGAACCTTCGGCTTTTTCATGGTCGCCATAATAAGTGTGAGGGCCTGTCTCTGACCACCGGAAAGAAGACCAACCTTTGCTGTGAGTCTGTCCTCCAGTCCCAGATCAAGATCCTTAAGGTACTCCTGATACTGCTCTCTTTCTTTTTTGGTAACACCCCAGCGGAGGGTGCGTCTCTGACCTCTTCTTGCGGCAAGGGCCATGTTTTCATCGATCTGCATGTCACCTGCGGTTCCTGTCATAGGGTCCTGAAAAACTCTGCCGAAATAAGGAGCACGCTGGTACTCTGAAAGTCCTGATACATCAACTCCGTCAACAAGTATCATTCCGGAATCCAGAGGCCATACACCTGCAACTGCATTCATGATGGTAGATTTTCCGGCGCCGTTACCGCCTATGACTGTACAGAAATCCCCGTCATTAAGGGTGATGCTCACATCAATGAGGGCCTTCTTTTCGTTAATGGTACCGGGATTAAAGGTTTTGTTAATGTTTCTGATTTCCAGCATTAGTCTGCCTCCTTACCGTTATTTTTTGATTCAGCCTGAAGCTTTGCGTTTCGCTTGGCCAAACCGGAAAAAGAATTATTACTGCGTTCTTTTAGATAAGGTACTGCAAGGAATGCTGCAACCACGATGGCTGTAAGAAGCTTCATATCGTCAGCAGGGAACTTAAGCCACAGAACGAATACATAAACCAAGTAGTAGATGATGGCACCGATAACAGTGAAGCTGAGTCTCATGATGAAATTGAGACGTTTTCCTACGAGGGTTTCGGCAAGAACTTCACCGATGATAACTGCTGCAAGGCCGATAACGATGGAACCCTGTCCCATCTTAACATCTGCGAAGCCCTGATACTCTGAAAGGATACCGCCTGAAAGAGCCACGAGACCGTTGCCCAGCATAAGGGCGATGATCTTCATTTTGCTTGTGTCGATACCCTGGGCTCTGGACATATTGGGATTGATACCGGTTGCACGGATGGAGCTTCCGAGCTCTGTTCCAAGGAACCAGTAGATAACAGCGATGATGCACACGTCAACTACCAGTGTCAATGTCAGAGTCTGTCCGAGATAACGGATATTTGAAGTGAAGAATACTCTTACCGAATTGATAGGTACAGCCTGGTTTGCCTTACCCATGATATTGAGGTTAATGGAATACAGTGAAATCTGGGTGAGGATTCCCGCAAGAATATCCGGGATACCAAGTTTTGTATGAAGGATACCTGTTACACATCCCGAAAGGATACCGGAGAAAAAGGAAGCTATGAGAACTATCTGAGGATCTACGCCATTTAATATGAGCATAACTGCAACAGCTCCTCCAAGTGAAAAGGAACCATCGACTGTCATATCCGCAAATTTAAGTACACGGAAGGTGATATAGACACCCAGTGCCATAATGCCCCAGATCAGTCCCTGGGCAATACCTCCCGGAGCTGCATTCCACAGAGCTACAGGATTAAGTGAAGAAAAATAAGCTTGCATTTAGTGAATCTCCGTTATCTTTAATAATTGATTAATAATGTTTCTAAAGCAGCACGCAGAACTGCGATGCGTCTGATCCATAATGAAAAAGAATTCAGTGCAATATATGTGACAATATTGCACTGATCTTGTGTTGATTATAGTTTGATAATGTGTTGTGAAATTATTCTACTGCTGTGTAATCATCAGGAATTGTGATTCCGATGGCATCAGCGTAAGCCTTGTTGTATTCCTTTGTTGTAGCTTCAGCGTAAGCGATAGGCATTGTAGAAACATCTGCACCGTTTGAAAGGATTTCGATTGCCTGCTTACCTGTTGCACGTCCCAGATCTTCATAGCTGATGGAAAGTGTAGCAAGAGCTCCGGACTTCATCATGTTCTCTTCTC
This sequence comes from Oribacterium sp., assembly GCA_017940955.1. The sequence goes on along the minus strand of JAGAXP010000095.1, from coordinate 23,948 downwards.
CGCAGATGATAGGGATACCTGCAGGCTGAACGATGTTGTTGATAACAGTCATGTTGGAAGCTGCTGTGTTATCTGTAGGGATATACATTGCATCACAGTCTGCAACTGCTGACTGAACTACTGACTGAAGATCGTTTGAATCTGAGAAAGTGAACTCCTTGTATGCGATCCCGTCTTCCTCAAGGTACTTTTCGATCTGAGCAGCCTGGTACTGAGAGTTAGCCTCTGCTGAGCAGTATAAGATGGAAACATTCTTAACCTCGGGAACCAGCTCGAGGATCATGTCTTCCTGCTGATCAAGAGGTGCCAGATCTGAAGTTCCGGAAATGTTGATGCCTGTACCCTTTGATGCATCGAAGTTGTCCATTGCAAGAGCTGTTCCATAGTCTGTTACAGAGGTTCCGAGAATAGGAATATCCTGAGTAGCATTCATGGCTGACTGAAGTGCAGGAGTTGCATTTGCAAGGATGAGGTCATACTCATTGGATACGAATCCGTTGATGATGGTTGTACATGTAGCTGAATCGCCCTGTGCGTTCTGCTCATCAATGACTACATTATCGCCGTACTCTTCCTTAAGAACATCGATGAAGCCCTTTGTAGCTGCATCAAGAGCACTGTGCTGAACAAGCTGGCAGATACCAACGGTAAACTTCTTGTCTGATGCTGCGGCATCGGAAGGAGCTGCTGACTCTTCCTTTGCGGCTTCGGTTGCTGCCTCAGTTGCGGCTGCAGTTTCAGTTTTTGCGGCTTCGGTACTTGCTGCAGGTGTTGTAGATGAACCACAAGCTGTAAGTGAAGCTGCCGCAAGAACAGTTGCCATGGAAACTGCTGTTAATTTAGTCATTTTTTTCATAACTTTTCTCCCTTTTCCAGATGTTAATCCGCGCTGATACTTTAGCGCTTTAAATCGTTTTATTTGTTATATTATAGGACATGGAAACAGCTATATCAAGACGGATTTATGATATTTTTTTCTGGTATTACAACCAGTTATATAAGGGATGAAATAATTTTGAAAAGTGAGAGAAACCGAAGCGGCGACCGCCGCTTCGGTTTCTCGTACCATTTAACTGATTAGAATGCCACAGGCTCCTCGATAGGACCTGTGCGGACAATTTTTTTGAGTTCAAGTACAGGACCTTCTCCGTTGTACTCTTCTCTTTCTTCGATACCTACAGTGGCTGTGATTTTAACCCAGTCTCGTGTATTGAAAGGAGCAAGCACTTTAGGGTCTCCCTTTGTAACGTAGCCGAGGAAAGTCATATCCTGAGCACAGCAGGTCATAGCCATACGACCTGGTACACATTCGTTTGCAGGCATATTCTTTCTCTTCAGCATCATGCCGGTATAAGTGATTTCCTTTCCGATATATCGTTCCGGGTGATCCATGCAGTCCATAAACCAGGTGCCGTAATCCTCCGCCTTAAGGTCGATGGATGAAGCATTGATATCATAAGGAAGATCTTCCGGAAGTGTATCCTGAGGGATCTCTCCGTCCTTATCCTCAAGAACGATGACTGCATTCTGTCCCATGGCTCTGATCTTTCGGCGATAGTCCACAAGCTTTTCGTCGGAAACATTATCACAACGGTTCACGATGGCAAGCTCTGCCGAACGGAGCATCTGTCCGAGAAGGCTCTTCATGTTGTTTAAGTAAAGATCAAAGGTGGAACCGTCAATGATGGTTATGATCTGGTAGATGGCCCAGGATGCCGGAAGTGAAAGCTCATAAGCCGGCTCGCGTCCCTGCTGCTCTGCAAGAGCTGTTTCCGACATGGGACCGTCCAGAAGGTCATCCTGGTTCCACATTCCGTTCCACTCGATGATGATACGCTCAGGATTATACTTGTCCTGAAGCTTTTTAAGATTCTCCTCGTTAAAATCAGTCTCGTTTTCTATGAGAACCTTGATTGTGTTGTATTTTTCGAGAAAAGCATCATCAAACTCCGATTCACCCTCCTCACAAAGGAGAAGAAGCGTGGTGCCCTCTGCACGGAAGTACTCCTGTGCCATGGTGAATTTCAAAAAGTCGGTTTTACCCGCTTCAAGAAAGCCATTAATGAGGAATACGGGAATCTGATCGTCTCTTAATTCGTAATTATCACTTGTTGCCATATTGTCTCCATTTCATATGTTTTCTGCTGACAAAAACAGTTTGAATTTTAATCGATTATATCATCATATAATAAATCGACGGTGATGAGAATCACCGTCGTTATATTTTTCGCGATAAGGCCATCACGCGTGCGTTGTGCTTGTACAAAAGCACATGTGATGGCCAACACGGAATCAAGTGGGGCGTATTTTCCTACTCGATTACATTCCGGCAAATGCCTCACGGAGTTCATGCTCGTTGAGATCTGCACCGATAACAACAACCTTTCCTGTATATTCAGGTGAGCCGGTTCTGATCTCGGTCTGCTCCGGAACAAGGTCAAAATACATCCATTCGCCATCCTTTGTAGGAAGCATTCCCTTACATCTTACAACCTTGCCGTACTTCTCTGAGTGAGCCATCTCCTCAAGGATATGTGAAAGCTTGTCCTTCTCAAAAGGATATGGAGTCTCTACGCCCCAGGTCTTAAATACTTCATCGGCATCATGGTCATGGCCGCAGCAGCATCCGTCATGGTGATGATGGTGCTCGTGCTCCTCGTGGTCGTGATGGCAGCAGCACTCCTCGCCATCCTCGTGATGGTGGTGCTCATGCTCCTCGTGGTCGTGATCGTGGTGGTGATGTTCGTGCTCCTCGTGGTCATGATGGCAGCAGCACTCTTCGCCATCCTCGTGATGATGGTGCTCATGCTCCTCATGGTCGTGATGGTGATGCTCATGCTCGTCTTCATCATGGTGATGCTCATGCTCGTGTTCATCATGATCGTGGTGATGATGCTCATGTTCATGCTCCTCATGATCGTGATCATGGTCATGATGATGGTGATGGTGGTGTGAGTGGCTGTGGTGAATCTGAACACCGTTTGGAAGTGTCTCAACCTCATCATGCTCTTCCTCGTGCTCATGGTCTTCATGCTCGTGAACACGATCCATTACATCCTGAAGCATCTCTTCTGCGAGATCATACTTCTTGGAGATAATGCTAACCAGCTGCTCGCCTGTGAGCTTATCCGCAGGAGTAGTGATAACTGTGGCTCTTTCGTTGATACCCTTTATTATAGAAACAGCCTCACCAACCTTTGCTTCCGTTGCGATATCTGTTCTTGAAAGTACAACGGTTCCTGCGTACTCGATCTGGTTGTTGAAGAACTCACCGAAGTTCTTTGAATACATCTTTGCCTTCTTTGCATCCACAACGGTAACTGCTGCGTGAAGCTCTACGTCAAGACTCCCGGAAACTGACTTAACTGCACCGATGATGTCTGAAAGCTTACCTACACCTGAAGGCTCGATGATGATGCGGTCAGGCTTATAAGTATTAACAACCTCTGTAAGAGACTGCTCGAAGTTTCCAACCAGTGAGCAGCAGATGCAGCCCTGGTTCATCTCACGGATTTCAATGCCGGAGTCCTTGAGGAAACCGCTGTCGATTCCTATCTCACCGAACTCGTTCTCGATGAGAACTACCTTTTCTGTTTTTAATGCCTCATCCAGAAGTCTCTGGATAAATGTTGTCTTGCCGGCTCCGAGGAAACCGGAAACGATATCTATACTTGTCATGATTACTCCTTCCAGTAAAACATTTATATATCAAGATGATCGATTAATCTCATAAGGAGTTAACAAAATCATCGGGCAAGCGAATCACGTGTATACAAAATTAGTACTCTTGATTCGGCATTGCTAATTATAGGTTTATGAAATTTTATTGTCAACCGATGAAACCGCCATAAAAAGTGCGAAATTGTTAAAATTCTGTAAAATCGGTTTTACACAATCCTTTTTTGATAATACTCCCCCTGGTCCCTCAGCTGAACTGTTAATTCTTTTGCACATCTAAATCGTTTCTACAGTAATCTATGAGTTTGCATTCCGGCATAGTTCAGTGGGAAATGTAAAGAATGTGTTATTCAGCTTCAAAGTATTCGATTGCCTTTCCGATGTCTTCCGCACTCTTTATCAGCACATCGGCACCGGCTTCTTCCAGCTCTTTCTTATCGCGGAATCCGTATAGACAACCGATGGACTTAATGCCGGCTCTTTTTGCGGTTTCCATATCGGTATTGGTGTCGCCGACATATATGCATTCCTCTTTTTTGCAGCCGATGTGTTTTAATGTATCATCCACTACACCTGTGTCAGGCTTCAAAGGATGGGTTCCGTCGTCACCTGAAATGTAATCAAAATACCCTTCGCCAAAGGCATGATTAAGAACCGTAACAGCCTCTGCCATTGGCTTATTTGTAATGCAGGCAACCTTCCAGCCCTTTGCCTTCAAAGCATCAAGAGATTCTTTCATTCCGGGATACGGTTCTGCCTTATATTTGCAGTTCTCTTTAAATATCTCCATATATGCATCGTGAACATCATCGATCTGCTCCATAACTTCGTCTGCCTGCTGGTCAAGGTCAAATGCCTTATCCTCGTCCTTCTCCTCCCACTTTTCAGCTTCTCTGTAGAGACGATTGGCTGTGGCTTCCACAGAACGCTCAACAAACTTGTGGCTGCCGATGCCTACGTATTTTTTTGTCTGCTCCAGGGTTACCGGGTCAAAGCCGAAACGTTCCAGAGCTTTATTCACAGTGTCCTGAAGACTGTAGAGAGTGTTTACAAGTGTGCCATCGAGATCTAAAAGAATTGCATTGAATTTCTGCGACATGGTGAAGGTCCTTTCTTAGTTAATATCCGTTTGATGATATATGACAGAAATGTTAATATACAAATATAAAAGAGGTGTTGCCGATAGACGGCTAGCCCTTGGATGATAAGTTGCAAAAATAACTGCTCAAGTTTCTCAGGCTTAGGGGCGGTTTTTTTTTTTGCGAGCCTATATCCACCGGGGACGGTTCTGGCCGTGAGAACCGTCCCCGGTGGATTTCTTTTGACGCTCACATCATAACACTAAATCTAAGGTATCTAAAGAGGATTTGGAATCTTTATAAAACATTTACTTCTCAATCTGTGGTAATGTCTTTTACTTTTAGGTAAAATGAGAAACAGTTTAGCAGGTTCGGGTTTTTATATGATCGGTGGAACTATTTACCGGAATGTTTTTTGAAACCTGAAATACAGAAGGAAAAATATGGCATTTTATTACGCAGTTCAAAAAGGAAAGAAACCCGGAGTTTACAGTAACTGGAATGACTGCAAAGCCCAGGTGACGGGATTTTCCGGAGCAGTATATAAGAAGTTCAGCACAAAGGCAGAGGCGGAAGCATTTGCGGCAGCAGACAGCGGATATGCTACCCAAAATGATCCCGGAGAATCCTCCGGGGTAAAGAAATCCGGATCGTCTACCGGTATGTCAGGCAAGGCGCAGGGATTGGGTGATGGTAGTTCTTCTGCATCTGCAAAAGTTCCCGAGGGTCCTCAGTTTCATTCTGTGGATGATATCAAAAGTGAAGATATAATAGCGGAATTTGCTAGGGTAGATACGGAAGCTCTCGCCTACGTTGACGGAAGTTACAACGTAGTATCAAAGAAATTTGGTTACGGCGGGATTCTCATGAGGAGGGACGGAACATTTGAGACGGTTCAGGGTTCAGGTTCAGACCCATCTCTCGCTTCCATGAGAAATGTTGCCGGCGAGATTCACGGTTCCATGGCAGCCATCAGGGCAGCCGCAAAACAGGGCGTAAAAAGCATTACCATCTTCTATGATTATATGGGAATCGAAATGTGGGCTGATGACAAGTGGAAGGCTAACAAAGAAGGCACTATTGAGTACAAAGCCTTTATTGCTGAGATGCGAAACAGCATGCAGATACGATTCCAAAAGGTAGCTGCCCACACCGGCGTCAGATTTAACGAGCTGGTGGACAAGCTGGCGAAGGGGTCGGTTGGGATATTGTAGTAAAAAACCATCTGAATCATCATTTTATTGATGCTTCAGATGGGCTTTTGAATTTATTCAGGAATACTAATCGAAAATCCGGGATAAATAGCCACAGGTATATCTTCTCCAAATGAATAGTCAGCTGTTTCGTTTTCCATGAAATCATAGGTACGTACATTCTGTTTAAGTGGATCAACAATCCAGTACTCGCGAACACCTGATTTCTGGTATTTTATCATTTTGATCATATAGTCCATTTTTCTGCTGGAGGGACTGACTATTTCAATTATAAAGTCAGGGGCTCCGTGGCAGCCTTCATCATCAAGCTTTTTTTTGTCGCAGATTACAGCAATATCCGGCTCTACATAATTATAATCGTCATCATTCAAAAAAACTGCGTATGGAGCATAGTATACCTGACAGTTCCCTTTGTTTTTCTGTATATGATTATAAAGCTGGGTTGAAAGACTGATGGAAATACGCTGGTGTTCACCTGATGGTGGTGCCATATCATACATCACACCATCGATCAACTCTGCCCGCTCCCCATCAGGTAGAGCAAAAATATCATCTATAGTATAAGTGGACTGATTATTTAATGCAGGCATAGATTACCTCCGTGATAAGTATCAACAGCTATTTGAAATCATTATAACTTATTTTTGAGCCAACAGCCATGCCATGATATGCACTGCCTGCTGGAATTTGCCGGCAGAAATCATTTTCTCGATTTCATCGGGAGTATATTTCTTCACATTCAGAAACTCCGTTTCATCCAGTGCCTGATCCGCTACTCTTCTGCAGTTTTTTGCCCGGAAGATATAGGCGTAATTGTCTGCGATGGTTGCATTGGAGGGAACAGTGATGAGATGGCTCCATTCATCGGATTCATATCCGGTTTCCTCGAGAAGTTCCCGCTTTGCAGCCTGAAGGGCTTCTTCTGAAGAATCATCTTTGCTGTCTCCGTATTCTTTCTTGTCCTTACGCTCAATGCCTCCGGCCGGAAACTCGGTGGTCACTTCCTTTATTCCCTGCCGGAACTGCTTAACACATAGATAATTCCCATCTGTGTCGGAAGCCACGATAACAACATAATTTTTGCGGCTATAGCAGTAGTAAGGTTCAAATATACTTCCGTCCGGGAACCTGTAGGATAATCTTTTGAAATCAATCCATTCATCCTTTACTATATGCTCGCAGCTTATCTCCTCCCAGGCAAGGGGATCTTTCGGGCTGTTATCAGTTAAAGAGTTATTTTTATTTTCATCCATTTATATCCCTCAATTATAAACTCAGTTTTTTGGAGTTTAAATTATTTTGTCCGCTCCCTTAAGTACGCAACCTTCTCTTTATAAAGCTTCAGCAAAAAATCCTTACGTTCTGAATTCAAAGTACTGCTTCTGTCCAGTTCACATCTCATGACATTTTCATCAGGAAGCTTTGACAGATCTACTGTGCTTAAGTCTGAAACATGCTGAAGACACTCGATTTCAGTATGGAATAGTCCGTTTGTATGTGTATGTTCTGTATCAATTGGTAGTTCGTATTCCATAGTTTCACTACTGCCTGAGTCATAGATCGGGGCAGGGCAAAGTATTTTTAAGGTGTCAGGATCTCTAAGGAAGCCAATGTTTCCCTGGTGCCTGTCTCTGTTGGTTATCAGATAATCAACTATGGTTTGTATATCAAGGTACTCCCGGGTTCTTTTTTCCGGGAGTCCATAATTTGCAGTCAGTTCAACGATTTTACTGTATAGTTCATCCTGTTGAGTTAAGTTGTATTCCTCCAGCAAGTCATAAGCTGTGACAAGTTCCAGGTTTTCAGCAGTAAAGGCCTTGCAGAAACAACCTACTATCTGACCATCTCTGTTGTATACATACTGATATCTGCAGAAGTTATCATAACCGATTCTTTCGTAGATATGGTTAGCCAGGATTTCACGTATCATTAAAATATCATTGGAGGGAGAGACCTTCTTACAGAGGTATAAGGTCTTTGCATTGTCTGAAACATCACAAAACCAGTATTTTTCCAGCTCCCCTCCAAGGGTGGAATTTGCACCATTTTTATAATGCGCTTTTTCAGCAAGTTTTTCCTGAGTCAGGATATCGAGTTGATCATATCCATAGAGATTGATGTCTTCCCAGGACATATGTGTATCCCGGTCCTTTATCCAATAGCAATCATCCAGAGAACAGGCATGATTTTCCAACATCCAGGAAAGACGGTTGTTTAGCGATGTACCGTATTTTGAGAGTTTTTTCCGATTTGCCGGAATTGTACGGTCATTTAGCCAGAAATCAACAAGAGCACACCCCTCTTCATTAAGTATTAGCTGATCCCCCAGAGTCTCTTTGACGAACTCTTCAAGGTAATGAAGAACTCTTTTCAAGGGCAGGGGAAGATGGGCAGAGGTCTTTTGATTGAAAATGGCTGACACTACATTTGTTTCAAGTTCAAACACACAGACAGGAATATCCTTATGTAAAAGTATATAAATCATAGATTCCCCCATATGTTGGTCGCAGATTCCAAAAGCTCACTATGCTTTTTAGTTGATGATTTGCCCCGTGTTTTCACTAACAGAGAAATCATTTCATCCTCTATGTTTCGGAATATGGCCTGTTCAAGAAGTCTGAGTGCATAGGTAGGAGGTGTGCGGTAGGAACTACTGTCTTTTGAGGATTCCCACTGCTTAACGGTTTGTAAAGGTATATGATATTTTTCGGCGAATCTTGCTTGCGTGAGCCCTGTCATGGCACGCAGCTCTTTGACAGTTTTTATCATTATACAGCTCCTAAATAAGTATTCAATGTATACTTAAAATATAACTACTCTTGAAGGATTAAGCAACAGTTTTTTTGCAGCTTCAATCCCATTATAAATATCGATCTTTTCAGAAATAAAGCCATACAGTCTGAATTTAGACTATATGATTTGCTGTTGAAATCTGTTATCATCATTATCTCTACTTAGGTTATCACCGAAATCGCCTCTTATTGTCTCCCCCTGACAAATGATGGCAATACGAAAGTGATCGAGCGTAGTTCACTTATGGTTGAAGGAGGTACCGGAAATGAACGAAGCTGGCGGAAATATCATAGGATGGTGAGGACTGTTGCGTGGATTAATAATAAGCGTTCAAGTCAAATTGATGACTTGGACGCTTATAGTAGATATTCTGGACCACTTAGGAACTTTTAATACACCATCTTAGGTATTGTGTCATTTTGGCAAAAAAGCCAGGTCATGATTTTCATGAGCCTTCTGTTTATAACTCAGGATCATCAAAACGTTCTTGTATAACGTTAAACGCTCAGTGAGATCATAGGTTACTCTCTTATTCCGGTTGTTGTTTTCATCTGTTTTTTCTTCTTGTACATCGCCATATCTGCTCTGTGGAATACAGAATCGACGCTGTTGTCCTGTGCTTTGTTAAATAAAGCATATCCAAAGGCAATTGAGATCTTATCCCAATCCTTCATGGAAGAATCTGAGGAGCATTTCTTATTTAGGGCGTCAATGTTTGACAGATGGTGATCTATATTCTGATAGTCTTCATTTTTCAGAATCACCACGAACTCATCTCCGCCTATCCGGAACACAGGTGAATGCTTGAATTCATTACATATGGTGAGGACATTGCTGATAATGTAGGCATTACCCTTGTCATGACCATAGTTATCGTTTACTGATTTCAGATTGTTAAGATCAAATACCGCAAGCCCGAACCTCGTGCCGCCATTCTTTAAATCATCGGTAAGCCTTTTTATGGCTTCGTCGTAGGCAAGCTTGTTTTGTACTCCGGTCAGTGAATCGGTTCTTGCCATTTTGCTGATCTGTGAAACCTCGATCTTTTTTTCGGACAGCTCATTTGTGATGGCTATGATGTTGGTAATATTATCATTCATATTACGTTCCATCTGTTTCATGGAAGTCCAAAGCTGTTCTATCTCGTCTCCCGTATGTATGTAGAGCGCCAGGAAACGGGAACTGGTGAGAGAATTGTTCTGTTCGCTGCTTAAATACTTTAGGGCAGCATCATTCAATTTGTTGATAGGTGTAGTAACAGTATTGTGAATGTAATGTATGCAGATCAGGCATATGACAAGAGAGATCAGACCATCCATGAGAAAGATCATCATGATCTGATGGCGCTGCACACGATCGATCTCATCCATGGATATGTCCACCAGGGCATAGGCCGCTATTTCTTCATTCCGGGTATAGATGGGGACTCCGGCAGTTACCAGATGACCGTAGGCTTCCGTTTTTGTCGTATATGCCGGAAAACCTATGTCGGGATTGGAAATCACAGCTTTGTTAATATCGTAGAGCGGATCGATACAGCCTATGGGGCATGGTTCCTCAATTGCCGCATCTATAATGTAAATAAATGAATCGGGATTTGAAGTTACCCAGCTTAAATATACGCAGTCCACTTCGTTTACTGACTGTATCTTTCTGAGACTCGACATAAGATTCTTATAGTCCGGATCCTCTTTAATGGAGGAAAAATGGGATGCATATTCATCAAATTCAGGAGTTCCCCACTCTTCACTGCCAACTTTAGTCTCTGTTTTGTTATAGATATCCATGACTTTTTGTCTCAGGCGAAGGACGGCTTCGGCATCTATGGACACAGATATGGTTGAAGCCAGCTCTGTTGCACTTTGTTTATAACGGTTTTTAACATAATGATGGATGATGTGAGCACCCGCAAGTATTGATGCGGAGCTCACGATAAATGTAACAATAATTATAAAAAGAGCTGCTTTATAACCCAACGAGTGTCTGAATTTCCTATTCATTACAATTCCTTACCTCCATGTAAGGATGATATATCATCAAAGCAATGTGATATTGTGCTTTGCGCATTCATCTATCATCTGCTGAGGCCAGATACTTGCCTGAACCTCACCGATGTGTGCTCTGTCGAGAAGGAGCATGCAGAGACGGGACTGTCCGATACCACCGCCGATGGTGTAAGGAAGCTCGCTGTTAAGAAGCATCTTGTGGTATGGAAGTTCAGCTCTTTCCTCGCAGCCTGCTTTTTTCAGCTGCTCTGCAAGAGACTTCTCATCAACACGGATACCCATGGAGCTTACTTCAAGGGCACAGTTAAGTGTCGGATACCAGAAAAGGATGTCTCCGTTGAGAGCCCAGTCATCATAGTCCGGTGCTCTTCCGTCATGAGGTTCGCCGTTTGAAAGCTTATCACCGATCTTACTGATGAATACACAGCCGTGTTCCTTTGTGATGGCATTCTCACGCTCCTTGGCAGTTTTGTCAGGATACATCTTGAGAAGTGTCTCTGAATCGATGAAATAGATGTCATCCGGCAGTTTGTTTACAGCATTTGGATACTTGTACCAAACCTCATGCTCCATGTGCTTTATGATACGGAAGATCATGCGGACAGTGCCCTCGAGAGTTTCCTGTGTGCGATCTTCCTTATTGATAACCATCTCCCAGTCCCACTGGTCAACATAGCAGCTGTGAAGATTGTCGAGCTCCTCGTCGCGGCGGATAGCGTTCATGTTAGTGTAAAGACCTTCACCCGGCTTGAAACCGTAACGCTTGAGAGCCATACGCTTCCACTTTGCAAGTGAATGAACTACCTCTATGGTTTCTTCCGGCCACCATGGAACATCAAAGCTTACCGGACGCTCATAACCATTGAGATTATCATTGAGACCGCTGCTCTTCGGTACGAAAAGTGGTGCGGAAATACGGCTCAAATTCATCTCACGGCCGAATTCTTTCTGAAATGTATCGCGAATGTACTTGATGGCTTCCTGTGTTTCGCGAACAGAAAGTCGTGGATCATAGTCATTAGGAAAAATAAGTCCCATAGTTGCCTCCCTGTTGATATATTGTTTAAAGCACTATATTAGCGCTATCGAAAACGCACTGCAAGTAATTCCACATAAAAAATGGGGAGTGTCAGTTCAGCCGGTCTGTTTGTGTTCCGGCTTGACTGTTATAGCTATTTATGATTTCCTCTCATGGATTTTTGAGATACATACTGCGCAGGAAGCGTCTCCTGTAATGTTAAGGACCGTACGACCCATGTCGAAGATCCTGTCAACACCTGCCACCAGTGCGATACCCTCAACAGGAAGTCCTACAGACTGAAGAACCATGGCCAGCATGACCATGCCGGCACCCGGTACACCGGCTGTTCCTATGGAAGCAAGTGTGGCTGTAAGCACTATGGTAAGCATCTGTGTCATTGTGAGATCTATGCCGTAGCAGGCTGCAATGAATATGGCACAAACACCCTGATAAATTGCGGTTCCATCCATGTTTATGGTAGCTCCAAGAGGAAGTACAAAGGACGAGACTTCCTTGGAGGCACCCAGGTTCGTTACGCATTCCATGTTAAGTGGTAATGTTCCCACGCTGGAAGCGCTGGAAAAAGCGAACATCATGGCAGGAGCCATTTTTTTAAAGAAGTGGACGGGACTTATGTTTGCTATAAATCTGACCGTCAATGAATAAACCAGGACTGCATGGACTATATAGCAAATATAAGCTGTCAGAAGCACCATCGCCAGGGATCCCAGGATCATGGGACCATTCTTCGCGACAACAGGGCAAAGAAGACAGAATACACCGACAGGTGAAAGCTTCAATATCATTTCCATAACACGCATGAATACATTGTTTAGGTCGTTGATATCGTTGATTATCCTCTCATTGGCATCCGGTGCCACATCAGCGATGAGTATAACTGCGAATCCAAGCAGCAGTGCCATAACGATGATCTGAAGCATGTTGGCATCCAAAAGTGGTTTCACAAAGTTACTTGGAAATATATTTACGATGGTGTCCATAAAGGATGTGGGCGCAGCTGCTTCATAACTAAGGTTTGTGGTGGAAAGAGCAGGGAACGCACCCTTGAAGACATTACCGAATACCAGACCTATGGTTATGGCAAATGCCGTGGTCACAAGATAATAGGCAACTGTCATTCCACCGATGGAACCCACCTTCTTTATATCCTTCATGGAAACAACACCCGACATAATGGAGAAAAGAACGATGGGGCAGACGATGAACTTGATCAGATTGAGAAAGATGGTACCAAAGGGCTTAATGTAGTCATTGGCAAAATCGGCATGGCTCTGCATTAAAAGACCAACGATGACAGCCAGTATCAAAGCGATGAAAATCTGTCCGGCTAAGGATAATTTGTTTTTCTGTTCCATGTTTCCCCCTTTTAAAAAGTATACATAAATTAATTGATAGTAATATTTTACACTACCAAGGGGAATGATGGAAATATTTTTCTGTGCAAGAGAACTAAATAATAATTACATTTTTAATGGTTCAGACTGTTTCTGCCCTGTTGTCTTCTGCCGGACTGCCATTCATCTCATTTTTTATCCAGCACATGAGGATTTTAACTATGTACTGCTGCTCGCTTTCACTAAGAGGCCTGTGCTCCGGGACATGGTGCCACTTATGGAGACAGCCGCGGCAGCAGCAGGCGGTGGCGTGCTGGGCGATGAAAACGGGATGCCCTTTCATGGGAGTCTGTTTTCCGTCATTCTCAGGCTCAGCAGGCGCCAGTTTTTTGGAAACAAAATCCATGGCGTGCCGGCGGATCACCTCCTCACCCTGTGACAGATAGTAGTTTCTCTCCTGCTCACGCAAGTGAAATGAGGAACGGAATTTACTGTAGCTTATACGGGTAAAGAGCTTGTCAATGTATCTGTCCTCAGGCTCCATTTCTATCTCATAGTTGATGCCGGGGATTGAAATGCCGTCGGATTTGTATGAGGATTGCAATACGGGAGGATTGAAAGCCCTTGATACCGGATAGTAATGAACATCGGCTTTTGCGGCCTGGGATTCCCGGAATTTTTCGCTGATGTGAAAGTCGCGGCCTCGCATACGGAAGTTTGTCCCGGTGGAAGTGAAATAAAAGGGAATGTCATGAAGGATGCATTGGCGTCTTAGATCAAGCACCCAGTCAAAATCAAGAACTGAGCCGTCTTCTGCATTATCCCCCGAGCAGCTTAGATATGCAATGTTTTTGAAGTTGAGAACTGAGCTGATATCTATTTTTTCTGTCAGGGGCTCTGCAAGAAGTGAAATTCCTTCGGGAATTTCTTCAGCCTTTATTTCGTTTAGCGCAGCCAGACGCTCTTCTGCTTCCTTTTGATTTGAAAAACTAATGGATAATGAAGATTTTTCCGGAATATCCACTTGATGCCTCCTATTGATGTGACATGATGATTTTGATCAGAGTTAAATGCAGATTGGGAGATCATAGGTCAGTTTCAAAATATGTCCATGGCTCTTCCTCAGGTGGAAATGCTGAGAAAAAGACCTCTGTTTTCTCGATAGAATCATAGAAGCTGAGGCTCCGGCAGAAAAGACTGAGGTTTTTCGTTTTTATCCTGGAACCGTATTTCCCGTCTCCCAAAAGTGGCAGCCCCCGGGAAGCAAACTGGCAGCGGATCTGATGGAAACGACCCGTTTGCAGGCTTATTTCCAGAAGGGATATGACATTACCTTCCCATTCTTTAGTGGCAGCGACCTTGAAACTCAGGACAGCTTCCTTTACACCCTTACGCAGGCGTTTCACCGGGAACATCTTTTGTTTTGTTTTATCTTTATATAAAAGATCTTTGAGAACACCTTCGGTCTGTTCCGGAACTCCGGGAACGATAGCGAGATAGGATTTTTTCAGAGTGCCCGCCTGAAGCTGCTTTGTAAGATCTGCTGCGGCAGCTTTGTTTTTGCCGTAAACCAGAAGTCCTCCGGCGGTCTTATCAAGCCTGTGAATGCAGAGAAAATCCGAGCTTTCTCTTTTCAGAGCCTCGGCTAAAAGCCGGGGAATGTCATGCTCGGAGTCTTCTCCCGGGGCTTTATTTACAACTATATAGTTTTTGGTTTCTTTAATTACTTCCATAGGCGTTAAAAAAACTCTCAGCTATAAACCAAGAGTTTTTGTGATATTTGATGAAAATTCTTATCGGTGTCATAAAGTGAACATGACAGATAAGTTTATAGGGGTTTTAATTAGTCGCCGGACTTTTTTGAACCGGAATTGCAGCTGTTTACAAACTTTGAATCATTGCAATAGTGTGACATCCTGCAGGTGGAGCAGCGTGACCTTATGATGGTCTCCTGTTCTTCCTTTGTCAGCTTGTCCATACGGGCACCGTTTTTAAAAATATAGACAGTCATGACTGTCAGAAATATGATGATCAGAATAGCAATAGGTAAATTCATAGTCTTAAACTCCTTTTCACGATTCTAACACGAAACAGAATAATTCACATCAAAGTATTGCAAAAAATACGTACCATACGGGCACAGTGATATAAAACAGTATTTTACGAGAAGCTTTATACTCACTTCCTAAGACAAAATGCAGTCCAGGGCACAGTAATATAAAACAATATTTCACGAGAAAATGTTTCGAGAGTCTGTGGGGTTTGGTTTGTTCAATCCTCTTTCAGCATTATAAATGCCCCGTTGTTCCCCCTCTGTCCGTGGGTGAATCTGTGGCTGAAAAGAAGGTCCGGATTACAATTGGTACAAAGATCAGTGATGCTAATGTTTTCGCTCTTTACACCGGCTTCCTCCAGTATGATACGGTTTGCCGTCCAAAGATCAAGATGATATTTGTGTTCATTTTCTTTATTATAGCCATCATCAGTCAGGATCTCATCCTCGTGGTCCGGAAATGCATTCATGAATTCTATTGCCACATCTTTTGATATCTCATAACAATGTCTGCAGATGCTGGGACCTATGGCGCAGAGCAGATCCTCCGGTTTTGTACCGAATTGCTCCTGCATCTTCTTTATGGTTACCTCTCCCATGCGGTTCACAGTACCCCGCCATCCGGAATGGCTGGCTCCTATGGCTTTCCGTACAGGATCCAGAAAAAGAAGCGGGACACAGTCGGCTGCAAAAATTCCCAGAACCAAACCCGGCACATCGGTGATAAGACCGTCAACATCGGTATAATCTCTCGGCACCGTAAAGCCCTTGCCACCATCTTCTTCTGTCACATAACGTACATTGGTGGTGTGAGTCTGGAAGGTGAAAACCATACGGTTATCGGCGACATTAAAGAGTCTTGCGTACCTGTGGAAGTTCTCATAGACGTCATCAGGATCATCACCTCTTGTGAAGCTTAAGTTCATGGTTGACCAGATACCCTTGCTCACTCCTCCGAGACGGGTTGAAAAGGCATGTTCGGCAATGCCTTGAGAATTAAAGGCAGGGAACTCAAGATAGGTCAGGTCGCTGCCATCATCGTTTTTTGCAGCTTTTATTTTCATGACAGAGTTGTCGGAAAAACGTCTTATTTTCATATGAACCTCCGGATTTCGGAATTTGTATAAGTCCTCTGCATAGAATTGATAACTCTCGTTGGTGATGTCATCACAGTATAATTCACTTCATGAGATCTGAGGCTATTTGGCTGGTTATATAGGAAAATCTACCGCAAACCGAGATACAGGACTAATAAACTAAAAAGCCTCAGGTCTTAAACCTGAGGCTAAGTGACGGATCCGGGAATCGAACCCGGGATTCAGCCGTGAGAGGGCTGCGTCTTAACCGCTTGACCAATCCGCCATAATATATAAATTTTGAAAACCAAGTGACGGATCCGGGAATCGAACCCGGGATTCAGCCGTGAGAGGGCTGCGTCTTAACCGCTTGACCAATCCGCCATATTATCAAGCCGCTTTTTATGCGACTTGAATAATTTATCAGAGTGTAACAAGAATGTCAACAACCTTTTGATATTACATTTGGTTATTGACCACACAAATTGTATAACTTGATCGGAACCGCCGACTATCATGTATAAAGAAACACCGGCAGTGGGATTCAAGATGTGTTTCAGGATCAGAGATTCGCCAAATCCTCGTAGAACGTCGGGTAGGAAATATTGATACAATCTCCGTCAATGAGAGTCACCTCGGTATCCTGAGATCCCGCAAGGGCAAGTACCGCGAATGTCATGGCGATCCTATGATCCTTATGAGTATCTATCTCGCCGGAACATAGCTTAAGTCCTCTGCCCTGTCCTTCTATGATCATTCCGTCTTCTGTTTCGGTGGCTTTAACACCAACCTTTTTGAGCCCTTCAACCATAACAGCAATACGGTTTGATTCCTTTACCTTAAGCTCGGCAGCATTTTTGATCACTGTATTTCCTGAAGCACCGGCCGCTACAGCGGCTATAACCGGAAGCTCATCTATAAGCCTCGGGATCAGAGATCCCCCTATCTCAGCTCCGTGGAGTCCTTCTGTGTATCTCACATGAACATCTGCAACATCTTCAGAACCTGAAATGCGCTTGTTTTCAAGAGTTATATCTGCACCCATACTGAGATAGGCCTCGATAATGCCGTCTCTTGTAGGGTTAATGCCTACATTTCTGATGATCACATCAGAACCCGGAACCAGAAGTGCAGCTGAAATAAAGTAAGCTGCAGAAGAAATGTCTCCGGGAATCTCCAGAACCTCTCCGGGAGCCACCAGTTTATCGCAATGCTCAATGCTTATCTCTGCTCTTCCGTCGGGAAGCTCACGGGTAGAAACCCTGGCACCAAGGGCTTTCAGCATTCTTTCACTATGGTCCCTTGATAATGTGGGCTCTATAACGGTGGTTTTCCCATCTGCGTAAAGTCCGGCGAAAAGTATGGAAGACTTTACCTGAGCACTGGCAACAGGGGATTCATAGGTTATGCCGTGAAGTGCCTTTCCGTGAATGCTTAAAGGCGCACAGTCATTACCATTTACAGAAGTAATATCAGCTCCCATTTCCATAAGAGGCTTCATGATACGTTTCATGGGACGCTTCTGAATACTCTCGTCGCCGGTCAGTTCAGAATCAAAGTTCTGAGCTGAAAGTATACCGGAGATAAGTCTCGTTGTGGTACCGGAGTTTCCGCAGTCAAGAACCCCACTGTAGGCATTAAGTCCATGGAGACCCTTTCCGTGTATGGTAACTTCCTTTTCGTCATCACTAAGCTCTATCTCTATTCCGAGATTTCTGAAGCATCCGATGGTGGAGAGACAGTCAGCTCCGTTCAGGAAGCCTTTGACACGTGTCACTCCTTCGGAAAGTGATCCCAGCATCACGGCTCTGTGGGAAATGCTCTTGTCTCCGGGGACAGTAAGCTCTCCCCGAAGAGGTCTTTCGATGCCTTTTACAGTTTTATTCATCAGTCGATAAATCCCTTCATGCGAATATAGTCTTTCATAAGGACTTCCATCTCATCATAGCTGATACGGGAAGCATTGATCATAAGGTCGTAGCTTTCCGGATTCATCCAGTCCTGACCCGTATAGTACTTATGGTACTTCTTTCGTTCGTTATTGATTCGTTTGATCCTCTTGATGGCTTCTTCTCTTTCAATCTTATTGTAGTCCATCGCCCTCTTGATACGGGTCTCTTCGTCTGCATATACGAAGAAGTCTACGTGATCCTCCATTTTGGCCTCGGTCAGTACGAAATTACTGCAGCGGCCGGCGATGATGCAGGTCTCGTTTTTCGCAATCTCACGTATTACTTCAGCCTGGAATCTGAAAAGATTTTCCGGGGATACGATGTTTTCGTCAAGCTTCGGGCTTGAGATATCCGGAGTCAGGTGTGAAACGATCTTATAGAGGATGTTGTTACCTGCTTTTTCATCTGCAAGACGGAAGTACTGCTCTCCTATGGCTGTACGCTCCGATGTGAGTTTCAATATGTCATTATCATAAAAGTGAATGCCTAATTCTTCTGCGAGGCGCTTACCAACTACACGTCCGCCTGAACCATACTGTCTGTCAATGGTGATGACAAAATGCTTTTTTATCATAATTGCCTCCTGAAAAGTTTTTTCTACTTAGAGTATATATAATGGTACAGAAAATGCAAGGGATGCGCGGCGGCCCACGGGATTGAAAAGACATCGGGGACTAAATGTTCGTCCCAGAAGCACTGACGTGCGTCTGTGCCGTACATTTAGTCCCCGATGTCTTTTCAACCCGCAAGCCTAGCCGCACATCCCTTGCATTTTCTTCCGCTTTCTACATATTTACAGATAATGCAAAAAACCATTCAGGAGTTTTTCAACCCGCAAGCCTAGCCGCACATCCCTTGCATTTTCTTCCGCTTTCTACATATTTACAGATAATGCAAAAAACCATTCAGGAGTTCTTTCAACCCGCAAGCCTGGCCGCACATCCCTTGCATTTTCTTCCGTTTTCTATATGTTTACATTTAATATAAAAAACTATTCAGAAGTTCTTTCAAAGCGTAAGTATGTTTCTTCCGTTTTCTATATGTTTACTGTTTGTTAATATAAAAGACTATTCAGGGTTTATACGCCTTCTTTGGTGGAAAGGAGGATTCGGTCGTTGTTGAGGCCTTTTCCGGCGCGCTCCTCGAATTTGTTCAGGAGGTCCTGGATGGTCATGTGGGAGCGTTCTTCGCCTTTGACGTCGAAGACGATGTTTCCGCTGTTCATCATCAGGGTTCGGTTGCCAAGCTCCAGAGCCTGGTTCATGTTGTGGGTTACCATGAGGCAGGTAATGTGGTTCTCTGCTACTATTTTTTTGGTAAGCTCCAGAACCTTGGCTGCGGTTGAAGGATCCAGAGCAGCAGTGTGTTCGTCAAGAAGAAGGATTTTTGGAGTTACCATGGTAGCCATAAGAAGTGTCAGAGCCTGGCGCTGTCCTCCGGAAAGAAGTCCCACAGGGTGATCCATACGGTCCTCAAGTCCCATATCAAGAAGTGAAAGCTGCTGTCTGAACTTCTCTCTTTCTGCCTTTGATACATGGCTGAAAAGACCACGCTTATGCTCATTGGCCCTGAGATATGCAACGGAAAGGTTCTCTTCTATGGTCATGTGTGGTGCTGTACCCATGAGAGGGTCCTGGAAAAGGCGTCCGATGTAGCGGCTTCTCACATGCTCCTGCTCGAAGGTGATGTCCTTTCCGTCAAGCTCTATGAAACCCGAATCGGTGTAAAAGGAGCCGGCGATGGCATTGAATAATGTAGACTTTCCGGCACCGTTTGAACCGATAATGGTTGCAAAATCCCCATCCTCAAGAGTGAGGCATAGGTCTGTCAGAGCTCTTTTTTCATTTACTGTTCCTGTGTTAAAGGTCTTAAAGATATGTTCGATCTTAAGCATCTGCCCTGCCTCCTCTCATAGCTTTTCTTTCCTGCATTGCAGTGAGCTGCTTATGTTTAAATGCAATAAGCTGCTTTGCCCGTGGTGCCGCGATTGCGATGGCAACGATAACTGCCGATACCAGCTTAAACGCTTCGGTAGGAACATTGAGACGAAGGGCGATGGAAATAATGAAACGATACAGGCAGGAACCGATGACCATGCCAAGTATCCTTACTATCATCTTTCCTTTTCCACACAGGGTTTCACCGATGACAAGAGACGCAAGGGCTATGGTTACCATACCTGTACCAAGGTTAATGTCACAGGTCTTGTTGTACTGACCGATAAGGCAGCCTGCAAGACCTGTAAGTGAGTTTGAGAAGCAAAGTCCGACGGTAATGGTAAATATAGGGTTTATGGAGGAAGCTCTCACCATGGCAGGGCTGTCGCCGGTTGCACGGATGGAAAGACCGAGAGTCGTTCCCAGGAACCATTTGATAAGTGCGCAGACAAGCACAACTATTACAGCCAGAAGGATAAGTGCAGACCAGTCCTTCCAGAAAGCAGAGTCACTGAATCCCTTGAAAAGAGAAAAAATTGTGTCTGTGCCGAAGATGGAGACATTGGAACTGAAACCCATGACGGCCAGATTCACCGTGTATAGTCCTGTGTTTACAATGATTCCGGCGAGAATGCTTTCAACTCCGAATTTGGTCTGAAGAAGTGCTGTTACGTAGCCGGAGCAGATACCCGCCAGCATTGCGGCCGGGATTGCCAGGAAGGGGTGTCCTGCTATGGTGATGATCGCGCCTACCGCGCAGCCAAGGGTATAGCAGCCATCGGTTGAAAGGTCACAGATATTAAGGATCGAGTAACTGATGAACAGTGAAAGTGCAACAAGTGAATAGATAAGTCCCACCTCAAGTGCGGTGCGGACTATGCCTGCTGTTAAAAATCCGGTCAATGGAATTTCCTCCTGAAAATGGTGTTACAAAACAAAGTGCTTCCCGGTCGGTTTCCCCGGGAAGCTTGAGAGTGTATTGCTGTTATGATTATAAGTTAAAAATTCAGTTTTGAGAATAACTGAAAAGCTTCGGAATGAGTCCGCTGAAAGTCAAAGGAAGCGGCAAAGGGCTGAAGCATTGCTTTGAGAACTTCTTCTATTCCATCGGGGACGGTTCTCGGCGGTGAGGATAGTCCCCGGTGGATATAATACGAAAGATTACTTTGAAAATTCCTTCTCTGTCTTTGTTTCAACGATCTGTGTGCAAAGCGGCTCAATGGCTTTCTTTACATCATCAAGGTTGAGACCGAGAACCTCGCAGGTATCTGTGTTTATGGTTGCGATACCGTTATCGAAGGTCTGAACTGAAGTTGTTGCAACATCACTGCCGTTTACAAGAATATCGGCAACCATATCAGCTGTAGCAACTCCGAGGTATGAGTAGTCAACTCCGTAACCCATGAAAGCACCGTTAAGAGCGAAGCTGTCGGCACCTGCGTAGTGAGCGATCTTTGCATCCCGGAACTTCTCGTAGATACCAAGCTCAGCCTGCTGGATGGTATTGTCGGTCGGTGTAAATACCGCATCAACGCCTTCTGCCACAAGAGCATCTGCCGCCGCCTGAATCTCGTCAGTCTTTGTTCCTGTTTTTTCAATGTACTTGATGCCCTTATCGTCAAGATACTTCTTGGCATCCTTTATAGGCTGCTTTGAAGCATCCTCTGAATTTGAGTAAAGAAGACCTACATAATCTGTTTCCGGGTTTACTGCAAACATGAGATCCATGATGGCATTTGTATTAAGTGCATCTGAGGTGCCGGTAATGTTTGAGCCGGGAGTTTCCATGGAGCTTACCAGCTTTGCTGTCACCGGATCTGAAACTGCTGAAAATACAACCGGGATACCCTTATCCTCCACAGCTGCCTGAACAACCTGTGCAGCAGGAGTTGCGATTGGGATGATAACGTCAACTTCATCAGATATAAGCTCACTTGCGATCTGATTAAGAACCGTTGCATCTCCCTGACCGTTGAAGGTGTAGTCTGCATAGTTGAAGGTTACACCCATATCTCCGGAGAGCTTATCAAGCTCGGAAGCAACATTGTCCTTGATCTGGTTAAGTGACGGATGATCCATGAAAAGAACTATACCTACTTTGAAATCTTTCTTATCAGCTGAGTCTGCATCAGCATTTTCTTTTGAGGTCTCTGATCCAGCTGCATCAGTAGTTGCTGTTTCAGAAGCTGCTGCTCCTGTTGTAGCCTCGGGTGCTGTGTTTGAACTGCAGCCCATAAGAGATGCTGCCATAAGAACTGCCATAGATGCTGCGATTAACTGTTTTTTCATTTGATTTTTCCTCCATAATGTAAAAAGATGTTTACTGGAGCGCCATAGTGATACAGATTTACCGTCCAACCGGGGTCAGGCATCGTACTTGGATTGATAGCCTGCCAACCTTCGGACTAAAAAGAAAAGCCCCATGTCAGGATCACTCCCGACATGAGGCGAATTTATAAATCCGTGGTACCACTCATATTACCTTTATAAAAAGGTCACTCTTCACATACCAGCATATGTGCTGCCTGATAACGGTGCAGAACCCGTTGCCGCATACTCAACTCCTGAACTTCAAGTCTTTCTGAGCACCCTCCAGAGTCCATTCACTTATCCGCCCGTACCGCAATCCCACCTCCTGCGGCTCTCTGTGACGATAAAGATAAACTACTTCTCTCTGTCATCGGTTTGTTTTATTAACTTACACGTACTTTAACACGTTGAACTTTTGATGTCAAACATTTTTTTTGATTACTAACTCCGTCTATAGACCATTTTTGATTACTAACTCCGTCCCCATGGCCCATCAAGGAATATAGGTCAAGATGAAACAGGTTTTCCCATGACTCATAAGCTGTTTTTTTGAATATAGGTCATGGCGAAACAGGTTCTCCCATGACTCATAACCAGTTTTTTTGAATATAGGTCATGGCGAAACAGGTTCTCCCATGACTCATAACCATTTTTTTTGAATATAAGTCATGGTGAATCATGTTAATCCATGACCTAAATTTCTTTTTTTGAGATATAGGTCATGGTAAAAAACGCTCTTCCTTGACCCTATATTTAGAAATTGAGTTTTGAAGTCACTCGATTATTACTATTGAATTGATTCAAAAACGCTAATTCTAATATGTGGTCAATTCTAATACACTGATTATTATGGAGCGTTGAGACTTTAAGTCAATTTCTGTGCCATTTCATCAATTGACGGTAACACAGTCACCTATTCATTTCGCTGTGGAAACCGGTTGAATAATGATCTTCAATAACAGCGTTGATCTCCTTCAGATTGCTCTGAGGCAGGTCACCTGGGATGGTGTTCTTCATTGCGGAAGTAGCGTTACCGTACTTCACTGCTTCTCTCACGTCTCCGCCGGAACTGATGAGACCGTACAGGGCGCCTGAAATGTAGGAATCTCCGGAACCGATACGGTCTACAACGTCGATGTTCTCGTATGGCGGCTCCTCGAAGTAAGCATCCTTTTCAGCATCATAAGCCAGTGAACCGAAGGAATGAGACTTCGGACTGTGAACGGTTCTCTGAGTGGCAAATACTGCCTTTATGGGATAGTCCTTTGTGAAGCTCTTTATCATCTCACGGCAGCTGCCATCCTTAAGGAAGGTAAGCTTTGCCGTAGACTCCGAGCAGAAGAAAATGTCTACATAAGGAAGTATCTCAAGGATAGTCTCTCTCGCCTCATCTCCTGTCCAGAGGTTTCCGCGGAAATTCACATCGAAGGAAATAAGAGCCCCTTTTTCCTTGAATTTCTTTATGGCTTCAATG
>JAGAXP010000094.1 GCA_017940955.1 Oribacterium sp. | reverse complement strand
TTCGTCAAGATCGGTATCGGCGGAGGCTCCATCTGCATCACCCGTGAGCAGAAGGGTATCGGCCGCGGCCAGGCATCAGCCGTTATGGACGTAGCTCAGGAGAGAGACAGATACTTCAAGGAGACAGGCGTTTACGTACCCATCTGTTCAGACGGCGGTATCGTATACGATTACCACATGACCCTGGCCCTCGCCATGGGAGCTGATTTCCTGATGCTGGGAAGATATTTTGCGAGATTCGACGAGTCCCCTACAAACAGGCTTAACATAAACGGAAACTACGTCAAGGAGTACTGGGGCGAAGGTTCCAACCGTGCCAGAAACTGGCAGAGATACGACCTGGGCGGCGACCCGAGAATGAAGTTTGAAGAGGGCGTAGACTCCTACGTGCCTTACGCAGGACCGCTCCACGACAACGTGGCCATCTCCCTCACCAAGGTGAAGTCCACCATGTGCAACTGCGGAGCGCTTTCCATCAAAGAACTCCAGGGCAAGGCCAAGCTCACCCTGGTATCCGCGACCTCCATCGTAGAGGGCGGAGCCCACGACGTAATCTTAAGAAATGCTGCTGAGAACGCGATAAAGTAGGGTGACTTGGGCAGACATCGCTATTAGGCGATTCGTCAGCGTGGCATATTTTGCACTATAATCGTTAAACACGGCGGATCCCGAGATCTCGGAAAAGGCCTAAAGATATGTAGAAAGAAAGAGGTAGAATTTATGGCAATCTCAAAAGAAAACACCAGACCGGAATCAATGGTCCGCATCACGACTCCGGAACTCGCTCAGGCTTTCATCGATGAGCAGATCGAAGCTGTAAAGGCACAGGTAGGCGATGGTAAAGTCCTTCTCGCCCTTTCAGGCGGAGTTGACTCATCAGTCTGCGCAGCCCTCATCTCCAAGGCCATCGGTAAGAATCTGATCTGTGTTCACGTTAACCACGGACTCTTAAGAAAAGGCGAGCCCGAGCAGGTTTGCGAAGTATTCGGAAAGGAATTCGACGCAGAGCTCATCTACGTAGACGCAGTAGACAGATTCCTCGACAAGCTTGCAGGAGTAAGCGAGCCCGAGACCAAGAGAAAGATAATCGGTGCCGAGTTCATCGACGTGTTCGCAGAAGAAGCGAAGAAACTCGAGGGAGTTGAGTTCCTGGGACAGGGAACCATCTATCCCGACATCCTTGAGTCCGACGGAGTCAAGGCACACCACAACGTAGGCGGCCTTCCGGAAGACCTGAACTTCCAGCTGGTAGAGCCCGTCAAGTTCCTGTATAAGGACGAGGTAAGAGTTGTAGGCAAGCAGCTCGGACTTCCCGACAACATGGTATTCCGTCAGCCCTTCCCGGGTCCCGGACTCGGAGTAAGATGTGTCGGCGCCATCACGCGTGACAGACTTGAAGCTCTTAGAGAAGCAGACGCCATCGTAAGAGAAGAGATCGGCAAAATGGATCCCGCACCCTGGCAGTATTTCTGCGCTATCCCTGATTTCCAGTCAACCGGGATCAAGGACGGCAAGCGCTACATGGGCTGGGCAGTAGTCATCCGCGCCATCAACACAGTTGATGCCGTGACCGCTGAAGCAGTAGAGCTCCCCTGGGAAATGCTGAAGACCATGCGTGACAGAATCATCGCAACCGTTCCCGGCGTGAACAGAGTCCTTTGGGATCTCTCAGACAAGCCGGTAGCCACCATCGAATGGGAATAATCGCGAAAAGCTCGGAAAGCCTTGAAAACACTGGGGTTTCTGAATTTGAAAATCTCTTCTGATAACAATTTGATAACAGAACTCTGAAGGAGCATCATTCTTCGTACCAAGTGGTTTTGGAGTAAAGAATGATTCCAAGAGGTGTTCGAAAGGTATCCATATTAAAAAGCAATCCCTTGCTGAGAGAAATCTCGGCAAGGGATTTTTTGCGTCTATAGGGTTTTACTTGGTGAACAGGTCGGAAATCTCCTGAGAAGGAACCTTTGCCCGGCGGCTATAGGTGTCATACTTCGGATAGTTGTATCTCCACTGGTCGTACTCTTCCTTGGTGATCTCACCATTACGGTACTTCTCTTCCTGTTCATACCAGGCAGAAAGCATATCAAACATGGAAATGTATTCGAGACCTTTGTGTTTGTCGAGTCGGAGGCAAAGTTCTCCGTCAATCTGCCCTACTTTAAGACCTCTCAGATCTTCCAGGGCAAACAATGTATGCATCAGGCCAATATTGGTGTCTATATCGGGAACTGCCAGCGCAGAGGGAGAAACATCCAGTGCCTGAGCCAGCGCTTCTGTAACATCCGCTTTTGGGGTACGGGTTCCGGATTCGTACTGAGCCATGCGAATATCGGCAGTTTTCTCAGGAAAGCCGATGATCTGACCAAGATACTTTTGGGTCATGCCTTTCAGATTGCGGATAAAACGAATTCTTTCACCAATTGCCATAGCGTTATCACTCCTGTGTTTGTAAGTGGCTGTATTATAGCATATTTGTTTAGGGATAGTCAAGATAACTAAAACAAAAAAGTTTAATTATTTTCTTCAAAGCCTATTGACATAAACAAATATGCTTAGTATAATAGCAGAACACTAAACAAATGCGTTTAGTGCGGCAATTGAATAGCCACTACCAAATGGGATATGTTTCCCCGGGAAGTACCGCCGAGACCAGAATCGTCAGGGCTCCCGCAAAATCGAAAGATTTTGTGGGAAGAGGAGGAGCAGCGAAATAAATGAGCTTTCGTGTTTACACGGAAGCGAGTGATATGGAGCTTGTGACGACGAAGCGAGCGTACCAAAGGAAACCATACGCTGCGGTGAGACTCCGGGGCAGGAACTGCATTAGGAAGGGTGGTGCGAAACTAACAGACACAGCTTCGAAAGAAGCAGAAAGGATTATCAATGGAGAACACTTTTATCCGAGCTGAGGATGTAGCGAAGGAACTCGATATATCCAAGGCTTACGCGTACAAGGTCATCCGGCGATTAAATGCAGAGCTGGAGGCCAAAGGCTTCCTGACCATACCGGGCAGGATCAGCCGAGACTATTTTTTTGAACGATTCTACGGAATCAGAAAGGGAGGTAAATAATGCCGGTATTCAAGGACGAAAACAAGGGCACCTGGTATGTCATGGCACGCTATGTGGACTGGACGGGTGAACGAAAACAGAAATGCAAAAGAGGCTTTGCATCGAAGCGAGAAGCCCAGGAATGGGAGCGAATGTTCCAGCTGAAGAGTGCGGCGGATATGGACATGAGCTTTGAGGCATTCGTGGAGCTTTATGAGAAGGATCTGAGACCGAGGCTCAAGGAAAACACATGGAACAGTAAGGAACACATTATCCGAACCAAGCTTCTTCCTTACTTCGGGAAGCGAAAACTCTGCGAGATCAGCAATAAGGATATCATCGCCTGGCAGAATGAGATGCTTGCGCACAGAGATGAGAAAGGGAAACCATACTCAGCAACGTATCTGAAAACGCTGCACAATCAGCTGAGTGCCATTTTCAACCATGCTGTCCGCTACTATGAACTGAAGCGAAATCCGGCAGCGCAGGTTGGCAACATGGGCTCCGAAGAGCACAAGGAAATGCTGTTCTGGACAACGGAGGAATACAAGAAGTTTGCAGAAGTGATGATGGAGAAGCCTCGTTCCTATTACGCATTTGAGATGCTGTATTGGTGCGGAATCCGTGAAGGTGAGCTGCTGGCGCTTACTCCTGCGGACTTTGACTTTGAGAAGAAAACGGTAAGGATCAACAAGTCCTATCAGCGCATGCATGGAGAGGATGTGATTACTTCTCCGAAAACAAAGAAAAGTAACCGCACGATCAAGATGCCGGACTTTCTCTGTGAGGAGATGAAAGACTATTTCAGCCAGCTCTACGGGCTCAAGAAAAAAGACAGGATCTTCACCATCACCAAAAGCTATCTTCACCATGAGATGGACAGAGGGGCTGAGAAAGCCGGAGTAAAGAGAATCCGTATTCATGATCTGAGACATTCCCATGTTTCTCTCCTGATCGATATGGGCTTTTCCGTGGTAGCAATCGGAGATCGTGTAGGACACGAAAGTGAGCGTATCACTTTGGATTATGCCCATCTCTTCCCTTCCAAACAGGACGAGATGGCAAGAAAACTGAATGAAAGAGGTGAAGAATATGTCAGCTAAGAATGTAGACAGACACAACCGTTTTAGAAGTATTACGGTGGGGTTCAGGGTATCTCCTGAAGAAAACGAGGCAATCAATGCAGCAGTGGCACTTTCCGGGCTGAACAAGCAGGAATACTGCTACAGACGATGCCTGGGCCGA
Organism: Oribacterium sp.; assembly: GCA_017940955.1. The sequence continues at coordinate 7,182 of JAGAXP010000094.1, read as the reverse complement.
GAGATCACGGTACAGGGAAATCCCAAGGTGTACAAGGCTCTGAAAGATCAGCTTGCAGCTGTACTGGATGAGCTCAGAAGGATTAAAACGGCCGGAGAGGTAACAGATGAAATGCTTGAGTTGATCGAGCTCATCACAGTCACTCTCGGCGGCATGAAAGGAGACGGTACGAATGAGTGAAATAAAAGAAAAAACTGCTCAGATTCCCGCTGTTGGCGCAGCTGGTGAGCAGTCAATTCCTAATAATTTAACTGACCATAATATAGCAGAAAACACACCAGAATTCAACGATGAATGTCCATGGGAGGAACAGAGGCGGCTCTTCCGCCTCCTGGACCCTCACTATCTCAACACAGTATCCATGACGGAGCTGTATGAGAATGTGTACCAGAGCAAACCGCCGTTGATCGATGGGATGCTCTATCCCGGGGTACAGCTGTTTGCCGGACCTCCCAAGCTGGGTAAGAGTTTCTTCGTAGCTCAGCTTGCCTATCATGTAAGTACAGGGACACCCTTATGGGGTTATCCTGTCCGGCGCGGGACGGTTTTATACCTTGCATTGGAAGATGATTACGGTCGCCTGCAGAAGCGTCTGTATCAGATGTTCGGTGTGGAGAGTACAGATAACCTGTACTTCTCTGTTTCAGCCGGGCAGATCGGAAATGGGCTGGATGAGCAGCTTGAGAACTTCGTAAGGGAGCATCCTGATACGGTTCTCATTATCATTGATACGCTGCAGAAAGTACGAGAAATGGGTGGAGATAAATACAGTTACGCCAATGATTATGAGATCATCACCCGTCTGAAGAACTTTGCAGACAGCAAAGGTATCTGTTTGATACTGGTGCATCACACCCGCAAACAGCAGGCAGATGACCCCTATGATATGATCTCCGGCACAAATGGTCTTATGGGTGCTGCAGATGGTGCGTTCCTGCTGAAAAAGGAAAAGCGTACTGCCAATGCAGCAACACTCGATGTGTCCGGCAGAGACATCCAGGATCAGAGGTTCTACCTGAAGCGTAATACTGAGAGGCTGATATGGGAACTTGAAAAGATAGAGACGGAGCCCTGGCGTGAGCCGCCTGAGCCTCTGCTTGCGGAGGTTGCAAAGTATATCAATGCAGAACAGCCGGACTGGGAAGGAACATCCACGGAATTCATCGAATTACTTGGGTTGGATGTTCAGCCTAATACTCTGACTTACAAGCTGAATGTAAATGCAGGCAGGCTGCTTGATGAATATCACATTCAGTATAGCAGCAGCCGTAATCATACCGGCCGTAAGGTGAAGTTCCATTATGAACAGACAGAGTAAAGCGTGTCGATGGTGACGCTCGTGACGATGTTTTTGATAGTGGGGGCGGTCTTAAAAAGACCGTCACCATCGTCACGACCGTCACGGAAGGGATGGGATAGGATATGAAAAGAAATGTTCAACTGCCCTACGAGCTGTTCGTAGCGCTTATCAAATTTCATCTGTTTCAGGATGATGACTATGCAGATGAAATTGCAACAGGCTTGGAGCAGAAGCTCGATGCGCTTGTAAGGCATGAGCTTTATGCGAAGTACAAGACTGCACCAACGGAAGAAGAACGAGAGAAGGCACGGCAGGAATACCTGGATGAACGTGGCATTCGTGAGAGCTTCCGATGGTGATTTCTCCTTGGAGACAAACGACAGGAGCGTGACACGCTCCTGTTTTAGGCAGACAAGGAGAAGCGGAAGATGCCCTACGGCGAAACCTGCAGGGTGTCGGGAGTAGCCCTCGGAGAGCGCAAAACCTGTTTACAGGTTGCATTTTTGATGGCTCTGCTGTCAAAAGTGCTTTTGCGTTACTCTTGACAAGAGTAACAGAACCCGCCGCCGATGCGGCGTTACAAAGGAAGTGATGTATTTGATATGATGAGAACCATCAGTGCAATGGTAGGTAAAGGATCTGTCAGTCATAACAGCCGCCAGTTTAATGCGAAGAACACGGACCCGGAGCGCACTCCCCTGAATATCAATTACTGTAATGAAGATATCAGGGAGGTGTATCACCGGCTGTTCGATGATGCACTGGAACGCTTCAATGACAAGCAGACCAGATCAGACCGAAGAATAGATGATTATTACGAGAAGATTCGCAGAGGGAAACAGGAAAAACCATTTCATGAGCTGATCCTTCAGATTGGAAACTGCGATGATACCGGAGCAACTACCGATGTGGGCGCACAGGCAAAGGCAGCTCTGGATGAATACTACAGAGGATTTGCAGAGCGCAATCCGAACCTGTGTGTATTCTCAGCTCATCTCCATATGGATGAGGCAACGCCTCATATCCACATTGATTTCGTGCCTTTTATTACCGGCAGCAAGCGTGGCCTTGACACCAGGGTATCACTGAAACAAGCTTTGGCTGCGCAGGGATTCAAAGGAGGTACCCGAAGGGAGACTGAATGGAGCCAATGGGTACAGGCTGAGAAAGAACAGCTTGCGGCTGTTATGGAGCGATACGGTTTTGAATGGGAGCATAAAGGCACTCATGAGAAGCATCTGTCCGTGCTGGACTATGAAAAGAAGGTTCGTACTGAAGAGGTTGCAGAGCTGGATATGCGGGTTGCAGAAAAGCAATCGGAAATTGCCGCTCTGGATCAGCAGGCTGAACAGGCACAGGCTGAGGTCAAAGAGATAGAGTCTGTACTTGCTGCCGTTGAAAAACAGCAAGTCAAGATTGCAGAAATTGAGAAGGTACAGCCAAAGAAGTCTGCATTGACCGGCAAGGTGTCCATGACGGAAGCAGAGTACGAAACGCTTTCTGCAGGGGCAAAGAAGTATGTAACCTATAAGCGGAAAGACATCGGCCTGCAGAAGAAAGTAGACGAGCTGACGGAGCAATTGGCCCAGAAGGATACCTTTATTGATAAGCTCAAGGGTATCATCGCCGGACTTAAAAGTAAGATCTCTGAATTGGAACAGAAGCTCAGTTCAAGGGACAGTATTCGTGAGCAGATGGAACATGGTCGATTGAAGTCTGAAAATGACAGCCTCAGAAAGGAGAACCAAAAGCTGAGGGATGTGTTGGCAGCTCATGGCATATCATTTGGAAGAAAGCAAATTGATCGTGACAGTAGGTAAATAACAGTATATACGGTGGCATTCGGGAGGACTCGGATGCTGCCGCTTTTTCACGTTCTGATGTCCAAATGATTGACTTTCATGATATAATAGGAGTGCCAGCAATGGCGTGTAATGGAGAGATAATTTGAATTTAACGATTACAAATAAAAAAAGCAATCCTGTCATAAAAGGCATAAATGCGTGTTTTTGCTGACGGGAATGCTCTTTTTTTTGCGTATTGGTCCGATATGTTTACCTGTATTACACATTAATCAACCTTTTGTTTTTTCCATGGCGGTGAATGAATATGGAGAAAAGAATAACTGCGGTAATACTGCAAACAAAATCGGTAATCGGTGTTGCGGCAACTATGCCGTAGGTCGGAATTAAAACCTGTAGAATAAACATGAGAGGAATATCGAGAATACCCTTGCGCATTAGTGCCAGCAGCATGGATTTTCCGCCTCTTCCGGTGGCCTGGAAAAAAGAAATTACAGTATAAGAGAAAGCAGAAAAAGGAGCACCGAGACACAAAATTCGCAAAAAGTCACTGCCGTAGCAAAGAGAGTCACCATCGGTGTGGATAAAAACGGAAATAAGCTTGTTACTGAAAATGAGACAACCTGCAGTGCATGCCAATGCGATTCCCACCGAAACCGCAGAAGAGCAATAAATCACTTTTTTCATACGGATACGGTTGCCGGAGGCATAATTATAGGCAATGAGAGGGAGTACACCTTGTGACATCCCACGAACAAAACAATGGGCCAGCATATTCACTTTTTTCGCCACACCAATCCCTGCTTGTGCTGCGGTTCCTGCAGTTGCCATAAGCTTATCCAGTACAGCGTAGGAGATGTTTTCAAATAATGTCATCAGGAAAGCCGCCATACCTACCTTGAAAACATCTCCCGGAATTCCGTTTCGGAACATTTTTTCAGACGGCAGCACATGGATGGCGAGTTTCTTTCGATTCTTGACAATTACTGCAATGTAGAAAAGAAGGGCACACAAATTAGATATAGCTGTAGCCAGTGCCGCACCGAATGTCGCTCTTCTTGCAGGGAAAATAATAAACATGAACAACGGATCAAGTACAATATTCAGGATTCCGCCCAAAACGACACCGGTACTGGCTTGTACGGAACACCCGTATGCACGGATGAGATGGGCTATAAGCGTGTTAATCGCAGTAGCAGGTCCTCCGGCGATGACTGCACATTTCATATATTCTGCTGCAGCAGAATGGATAGCAGGGTTTGTTCCCCCTAAAGCATCAATAAAACTGTCGAAGAATATCCACACAACGAAACAATAAACAATCGTGACGATAAGACATCCCCATATTGCAAAAGAAAATGTGTCCTTAGCTTTCTCATTTTCGTTTTTTCCCAAGGCTCTCGCAATAACGCTTGCTGCTCCCACGCCAAAGAGATTGGATACCGCAGAAAGGAACATAAACGCCGGCATGCATATAGTAACGGCGGTAATCATTTCATCGCTGTTTGTCATTCCCACAAAAAGCGTATCAGCCATGTTGTAAATCACTAGGATAATCTGAGCGATAACAGATGGAAGCGCAAGCTCCATAACCGCTCGAAAAACGCTCTTATGTTCAAATAATTCAGTTTTATTTACCATAATGTTTAATTCCCCTTGTTACCTTTTTCAAACAATATTCTGAAAATAAAAAGGAAAAACCATTCCAAGCTAAAAAAACCGCCTGTGATAGGACAAATGATAATATAGAATATCTTGAGGATGTTTACGGGTTTATCAAAGTCAAATACATCAAAACAGAAAGCATAAAGCAGTGTGACTGTACTATAAACGGTTATATGCAGAACTTCGTGAGATACCAGCTTCGTACACAGGATATCTGCAGTTATACCAGCAACCAATGCGAGCCCTAGTTTCGCATAATCGAAAACAGCGTTTCTGTTATGATTTTTCATACTTTTCACCCTCTTTTTCCTTGTAATAAAAAAATTATACTTGCAAAATCCATAAATGCAAATTATAATATTTTAATAGCGTATAATAAAAACTAATATACAAGGAGAGCCGAAAATGCTTGATCAGAAAGTCATAACATTGCTGAAAGTTTATGAGAAAAAGAGTTTTAGCAAAGCATCCCATAGTCTTTCTATCACACAGCCTGCCGTCAGCCAGCACATAAAAGCACTGGAAGAGGAGTTCGGTGTGAAAATTTTTGAACGCAAAAGCGGAAAGTTTATTGTGACAAAAGAGGGAGAAATGATTGTACAGACAGCAAGAAAAATGCTGGGTTTACACAATTTACTTATGCAAGAGCTGGAGGACCGATCAAAAGCAACAGAACATATCACCATCGGTGTTACGCATACAGTGGAAAGTAACCCGATTGCAGAATCTCTCGCAAAATTCTGTTCTGAAAACGAAGGCATATCTATAAAAATTGTTACTGATTCCATAAGAAATCTTTATAAAAGGCTGAAGAGTTACGAGCTTGATTTGATAATTGTAGAGGGACGTTCGCCGGAAGAAGGACTGAAATTTTTCATGCTGGATACCGATTTCTTATGTCTTGCTGTTTCTCCGAATCATCAGTTTGCCGATCGGGAACTTGTTACTCTTAGTGAACTTAAGAAAGAGAATCTGATACTTCGTCTTCCTAATTCAGGTACGCGAAATCTGTTTGTTGCACATTTGGAGAGCAACAATATGGATATAAACGAGTTTAATGTTATTCTCGAACTGGACAATGTAGCCACAATTAAGGATCTTATCCGTCGCGATTTCGGTGTTTCAATTTTGCCGAAAAGCTCTTGCCTAGATGAAATTAAAAAGGGGAAAATCATTGTTTTGCCTATAGAAAATCTTAGTATGATTCGCGAAATGAATATTGTTTACCGTGATGATTTTAATCAGATGGATATTCTCCGCGGAATTGTTAAGGCATATAATGAAACCCTTAGGTTATATAAATAAAGTATATAAATAAAGATTCCAGATATACTTTGTGAAAAATGATGTAGGAGAGACTTGGATTGATAAAAGATTGAACCTATGTCGGCAGCAATCAGGCAGGAATAATCGGCGCGGTTATTGCAACGGCGGCAGTTGTGCTTCCGTCTTTTGTCATTATTCTGCTTGTAACGGCATTGCTGACAAAGGTATTGAAGAACAAATATGTTCAGGCGGCACTTTGCGGAATGAAGCCTTGCATTATCGGTATTGTACTTGCAACCGGGTGCTTTATGGTAATCAATAACTGTTTCAATATCAAAAGCGCGGGCGGGGAAACGGATATTGTTGCGATTGTTCTCACAGCAGCTCTGTCTCTTGCCTTTTTCATCTCAAAAAAAGTGATGAAAAAGGAATTTCTCCGATTCTGCTTATTGTTGTTTCAGCCGCTTGCGGAATAATCGCCTACGGGGTTTAGCATATCGTAAAATCCCGGTTTGTAGAGATAAATCCCAGTTTAATCGCTCATTCGGATCAAACCGGTTATTGAGATTTCTCCCTTCGGATGCTATAATACACCCAAGCCAATAGATATTATCCGCAGGGGACAATCCCGTGTTATCACGGCTGATAACATTTTGATAACAATAGTCGTGATACTCAGGATAATATGGATACCACAAATAATCAGAAGAACAGGAATACATATCTTCTAAACAAAACTGTTTAAGAAATGGGTCCTGTTGTAGAATGGGAATAAAGGGAAATATAAAGAAGCGTACCGTTTGCTTACGAAAAAAGACTTTTATTTATACGGAGGCTTATCATGACCAAATATATCTTTGTAACAGGAGGAGTAGTGTCAGGCCTGGGAAAGGGTATCACCGCAGCATCTCTCGGAAGGCTCCTTAAAGCAAGGGGCCTGAAGGTTGCAGCACAGAAGATGGATCCGTACATAAACGTGGATCCGGGCACAATGAGCCCCTTCCAGCACGGCGAAGTATACGTGACTGAAGACGGCGCTGAGACGGACCTGGATCTGGGTCATTATGAGAGGTTCATAGACGAAGATCTCAACAAGTATTCAAACCTGACCACAGGCAAGGTCTACTGGAACGTTCTGAACAAAGAACG
>JAGAXP010000093.1 GCA_017940955.1 Oribacterium sp. | reverse complement strand
TTTCCCTCACCAATGGTAAAATATATGAAGCCTGGAAAGATCCAGATTCAGGAATGTGCCGTGTAATTGATGATAGCGGAGAAGATTATTTATATGATTGGGATAATCCAGCCCCGCTTGATGGAAGTTCTCCAGGAGGAAGATGGGAAGTAGTTGAAAGTGGACTCATGAATAAACTTGAGGAAATGCTGGACATGATAGAACGATTTCTGAAAGGAGAGTATGATGCACCGACATTCTCTGAAGAAGCGCCATACTTCTTATACGAAAATTATGATGAGATAGAAATGACTAATCCTACAGTTTGTTCATATCTAGTAGATAATCTTTCGGATATCTGTAAAAAATATAGACAAGAGGATGATTCAAGAGAATTCATTAATCAAATCAATGTAATGTATAAGAAAATTCAGACCATGATATAAAAACAAGAGTACTTATTAGATCATTCGGTTCATGTTAGTATTGGGCCTGTGATATAAAATAAGCCCACGGTTTTGTACCGTGGGTTATGTATTTCATCAATCATGATCCGGAATAAGATTTTCCATATACCTGCATTTAGGATAACGGCTGCATCCCCAGAATTGATTTCCTTGGTAGTTGCCTTTCTTTGCTGTCCGAAGAACCAATTTACTACCGCACTTAGGACATAGCTTTTCTTCCTCTTGTACCGGAGTAGGCGATGGAGTCTCCGTGGGAACTTGCTCAGATTTAATAGCTGCCTCTTCAGCTTCCATTTCTTTCTTCAGCGCCAGGAACTTCTCCAGGTAATCTTTTCTGTCCTCATGATTCAGTGATAGAAATTTATTTCCCTTTTCTAACATCTCTTTAGGGTTGTATTTTTCATCAGTTTTAAGCTTCTTAAGAGTGGTTATTAATTGGTCAGCTCGTATAACTTTTGATTTTATGTCCTTTGGTGCAAACTTATCATTTAGAAGAGTTTTTGGATTTGCCAACACAACAAGGGATTTATTGAAGTCGCTAAACCAATGGTCTGATAAAAGACGATAAACTAAGTTTTTGTCTACAGTTTTGCATTTTTTGTATACAAGTAAATGACGTTCATTTTGAGTAATAGGGCTATATAGTCCTTCCTTGTATGTTCGACCATTGTATTCTATAGTCCGGATAAACTCGCCTTTATTGTTAATCTCTATATTCCCAAATAAGTTCTTACACTCAATAAATACATTTACATAAGGAGTGATAACGATAAAGTCTATTTGAGCGGAGTTTCCATCCTGATCAACTAAGCAGATATCATGAAGCACAACAAGATCCATGCCACTATTCTTAAGTTCGAAGAGTATGTTCTCCTCACCAATAATACCGGCCTTAACAATAGATATTTCCTTATCTATTTTTTTAAAGAGCTGAGAACCTTTATTAACAGTATTCTGAAGTTCTTCCAACTTTGACAGATATTCCCTAGCATCGCTAGATTCTTTAAGTATGACTACTTCTGGTCTTGAAAATAAAGACATTATCGCTTGCCCCTCATAACATATATATGTGATAAGTATATCATAGAAACCGTGTAGTGTGTTTAAACTGCCTTTAGGATAAAGAAGTATTGTATTAGTTTGCATCAAATGTTAAACTACAGGCAAGTATCTAATGACTTTATCTTAGGAGGTACATGATGCCAATTCATATCATCGTAGCATGTGTGACAGCTTCAACAACCTACTGGTTGTTGAGTTGTAGAAGACGTAATAAATAAGAAAAAAAGACCGCTCGAGCTATAGTGCCTGAGCGGTCTTTTGATCCATTGGTAAAATTCTATCTCATTAAAAACTCGATTTGCATAATAAAAGACCGCAGTCTCCCGGCTTGAGAAAAGGGTTTCTCCCGGTGCATGACCGCAGTCTTAAGTCATTATATATAAATAAAACCTATTATTTAAACTGGCATCCCCAGATAAAATCCCTGGAAGAAATCAGAACCAAGCTGCTTCATACAATCAAATTCAGCCTTAGTTTCGATGCCTTCAGCGACAATCTTTACACCGTGATTGTGAGCAGCGGAAATAATATGATCGCAATTAGCGTGCTTCTCTTTACTGGAATCAATACCGGTCAGAAGAGAACGGTCAAGCTTGATTATATCTGGTTTCATAAATTCTGCGATTTCACATGTGTTTAGTCCTGAACCAAAGTCATCCAATGCAAGAAGATTATTGAACTGAGAAGTTTGTTTACGCTTATATGCAGAGGCTACATGGTCAAATACAGGATACTTTTGAATTTATGGGAACAATAGAAAAATAGCCGGTACTAGAACGTACCGACTACTTGAGAAAATCTATATTTTTAAGCTGGACTACCTTTCCGGTTAACAACTCCAATGCTGGAAAGAGCTTTTTCAAGTAATTCCGTCATCTGAGAATGAGTTAAGGATTCTTTGAATGTAATGCTCATATCATTAAGATCGATAACAGTGAATGATAAAATTCTGACATTTTGAGTCCTTTATTACGGAGACTGTAAGACAATTTTTATTAATTGTCTGATTTATTGTGGATATACTGTGTTATAATAAATATTGGCATGAAAATTTTTTCTGATTCAATCAGGAAGTGTAATGAGGGGGCATAATATGTTTTGTAAAAAGTGTGGAACACAGATACCGGATGGCACAAAGTTCTGTCCAACTTGCGGAGAGCCTGCAAATTCAGTGAATTTAAAGGATCTCGGTCAGGGAGCTGTAGATGCAGCTAACAGTGCATTCAACAGCGCTGAGAATGAGCTTCGTAATGCGGCTCAGGATGTAGCCAATGGCTTCAATGGTAATAACCAGAGCTATAATGGTGGTTTCAATGCCGGAAACGGTGGCAACAATGGTGGTCAGTATACAGGCATTAAACTGAAAGAAGACAGAAGCATCGTGATGTATATTCTTCTCACCATCGTGACATGCGGCATCTATTCAATTTACTTTGTTTATAAGCTTATTCAGGATGTTAACATCGCAATGGCCGGAGACGGAGAAGAGACACCGGGCATCGTTAAGTATTTACTTCTTTCCATTATTACCTGCGGTATCTACGGATGGTATTGGATGTACTGCCTCGGAAACAGACTTGCTAACAATGCTCCACGTTATGGCATGCAGTTCCAGGAGAACGGTACAACAGTTCTTTTATGGTTCATTTTAGGTTCATTCCTCTGCGGCGTAGGTCCTATCATCGGATGGCATATCATCATTAAGAATACCAACGCTATCTGTGCAGCTTACAACAGAGCAAACTGATTCTGATTTATATTTTATAAACTGATTAAGTACATGAAACCGTATCTCTCCCATAAGGAGGGGTACGGTTTTTCTTTCCGGTTATCATTCAGTTATCTCTGCCATGAAATATCAGAATTAAATGATATATATAATTCGTTGACATTTAAGGCTGAAAGATTTATCGTAATTAAAAAGTTAATAGTTTAAACCGTTGAAGCGGAGATTAAACTATGTATGCTCCCACAGAGAGCCGGCGATGGTGAGAATCCGGCAGAACACAGCATGGCAAATGGACCGCTAAGGGCACAATGAAAAGCATTGATGGTTATAAAGCTTTTATGTATGTAAAGGTGATGAATAGCTGAAAGCAGGTTTCGCTTAAGAACAAGTGACAAGCTTACAGAGGTTTATATGTAACTGCCAGGCTTAGTATCCTGTGACGTGAGACATACGTTAGTTGTCGGAGATATGTTGGTATCTCGCAAAGCGCACGATTCTTTTATCGTGAAACAGGGTGGCACCGCGATTATTCGTCCCTGACAAAGTCAGATTATCTGTCTTTGTCAGGGCTTTTTCTTTATTCTCCTCATATATCTTCGTTTCGAAGAAATGAGTATGCCGCCGTAATATACGCAAAGTGAGATCTGTAGTTTCAAAAAGGGTATGACCCGGAAGGAGATCAAATGATCAAGAATGCTATTGAAAAGATTGCAACACTTAAAGGAGATTTAACTTACGATGAGGCTTATCAGGTCATGACTGAGATCATGACAGGACAGACAACAGCTACACAGAATGCTGCTTTCCTCGCAGCTCTTTCCACCAAGTCTACGAAGGCTGAGACTATAGACGAGATCTCGGGCTGCGCAGCTGCAATGAGAAATCAGGCCACACAGGTTCCTCATCCTGGTATGGAGGTTCTGGAGATCGTAGGTACAGGCGGAGACGGTGCACATAGTTTCAATATCTCTACCACGGCAGCCATGGTTATAGCCGCAGCAGGCATAAAAGTCGCAAAGCATGGAAACCGCGCGGCATCATCCCTTTCCGGAACAGCTGACTGCCAGGAAGCGCTTGGTGTAAATATCCAGCAAGATGTTGAAAAGGCGCAGCAGCTTCTCAAGGATGTAGGCATTTGCTTCCTCTTCGCTCAGAAGTATCACGCAGCTATGAAGTATGTAGGACCTATCCGTAAGGAGCTTGGCTTCAGAACAGTTTTCAACATCCTCGGACCTCTTACAAATCCTGCAAACCCTGACATGTTCCTCCTCGGAGTTTATGACGAATATCTGGTGGAGCCTGTTACCAAGGTTCTAGACAAGCTGGGAGTAAGGAGAGCTTTCGTAGTATACGGACAGGACAAAATGGATGAGATTTCCGCATCAGCTCCCACAACTGTCTGCGAGCTCAGGGACGGTTACTACAGAACCACAGTTATAAAGCCTGAGGATTTCGGTTTTGAGAGATGCAGTAAGGAAGACCTCGTAGGCGGAACAGCAGAAGAGAATGCGAAGATCACAAGAGGCATCCTGAGCGGTGAGATCAAGGGGGCAAAGAGAAATGCAGTTCTCCTTAACGCCGGTGCAGCCATCTATATCGGCGGCAGGGCAGATTCCATTGCCTCCGGCGTAAAGCTGGCGGAAGAGCTCATAGATAACGGCTCAGCTCTCAGGAAGCTTGATGAATACATTAAGTGCAGTAACTAGTACATCGAATAATAAGTGACCGGTACATAGCAAACTGCTCGAATGAAGTATCAAAGCGTCTTCAATGGTTTTTATGTGCCAGAAATATAATTAACGCTGTACCGGTGAATAAGCAGAATCTGATATCTGAAAAAAAGAAATCAGAATTCGGGCAGAGGATAAAGCACCGGATTCTTAAGGATAAGTGGTTATGTGTTACGGAAACATGGAGCATGTCCGGGAGGATATATGACGAAAGTTAAGATCTGCGGCCTGAGGCGCCGGGAAGATATAGAAGCCGTGAACCGGCTGAAACCCGAGTACATAGGCTTTGTCTTTTATGAGAAGAGCAGGCGGAATGTGACAGAGGAAGAGGCTATGGCCCTGAGAAAAGCATTGGACCCTGACATCATATCCGTCGGTGTCTTCGTGGATGCGGAGCCGGAGCTGATCCTGAGGCTCGTAAAAAAGGAAATAATATCTGTCGCCCAGCTCCACGGCCACGAAACAGAGGAATATATAGAGAAGCTGAAAAAGAAGATTGAGAAGGACCGCGTGGAATCGGATGATGGTTCTCGGGAAAGAGAAGCAAAAATTTCATCAATGCCGGAAGACGATATAAAGGCAAGAGAAGCTGAGCCTGAACAAGAAAAGGGCTTTGAACAAGAAAAGGGCTTTGAACATGAAAAGGACTTTAAACATGAAGGGGGCTTTAAATCTGGAAGGGAATTTAAAGTGATGAAAGCCTTTCTTATCAGGTCAGAAAAGGACCTTCAGGCAGCACGGGAGACCAAAGCGGACTATATCCTTTTTGACAACGGCCTCGGCTCCGGTGAGA
>JAGAXP010000092.1 GCA_017940955.1 Oribacterium sp. | reverse complement strand
GCACTTCGCAAGTTCCTCGATACATATAGCCGTAGAAGCTCCACCTATACCATGAGAAATTACACTGACCTTCTCACCGTCCAGAGTTCCTGTATAGCAGTTATATTCTCTGTTATAAGCAATAAATTTGGGATTATCCAACAATTTGGAAATAGATTCACATCTTCCCGGGTCTCCTGTAAGAATAACATATCTTCCGACATCACCGGGAGCAACATGTGTATGATATTGATACCCCGCACCTTCTGTATAATCAACCATTACTTTTCCTCACATTCCTTGTAAAAACTAACACCTATAATTATAGTTTATTTGATAATAAAAGTCATCAAGATTTACATAAGTCCATCCATCACGTGGATTACAATTTTATTGTTTTCAATGTCAATTTCTTTTATACAGTCCTTAATAGCGGGAATATAGACGTTTTCTCCACCGTCTGCCCTTTTCATCTCATATACATCATTAGCTCCCGTCTGAATAATATCAGAAACAGTTCCAAGTGTATTGCCATCTTCATCAACTATATCAAGACCTATAAGATCGGCACAGTAATACTCGCCGGGATTAAGCTTAAGCGCATCTTTTCTTTCAATGGTAAGTTCACATCCCCTGAATCTTTCTACTTCGTTTATATCATTAAACTGTTTGAATTTAACTATTACAAATTTTTTGAAAAATCTTGCGCTCTGAACATCAAGTTCTATCTCTTCACCTCTCTGTGTATGAAGCGTAACCTTTTTTAGCTTTTTAAATCTATTTGGATCCTCGGTTGTCGGAAAAACATTAACTTCACCCGAAAGTCCGTGTGTCGATGCAATCACTCCAACCTGAAATGTTTTAGTCATATTATTCTCCATTTTTACAATCCTTATTTTCAGTTAAACTATCACCATCATTTAATGAATTGTTTAAAAGCTTACGCCTTCTTTTCTTCTTATCCGGCTTGGGAGGATTCTCTGCAATATATTTTTCATAAAGATCCGGTCGCCTTTCCTTAGTCCTTATGATAGACTGCTCAAGTCTCCATTCATCAACTTTTTTGTGATCGCCTGATAAAAGAATAGGTGGCACTTTTTTGCCCATCCACTCCTCAGGCCTTGAATACTGAGGATATTCCAAAAGGTTATTGTGAAAACTTTCAGTAAGAGCCGACTCATCATTATTTAAAACTCCGGGCACAAGCCTTGCAATGGCATCGATCATAACCATAGCAGGAAGTTCTCCTCCTGTTAAAACATAATCTCCTATGGAAATATAATCAGTAACTATTTCTTCAAGGACTCTTTCATCAACTCCCTCATAATGTCCGCACAAAAAAACAAGATCATCCTCTTTGGAAAGCTCTCTGGCCTTTTCCTGATTAAATACGCTTCCCTGTGGGGTAACATAAATAACTCTTGGAGTTTTCCCTCCGTTTTGGATAATCTTGTCTCTGATATCTATAAAGCAATCATAAATAGGCTGTGCCTGCATAAGCATACCTGCACCGCCGCCATATGTATAATCGTCAACCTTGTGATGTTTGAGATCACCTGAATAATCTCTTATATTAACTGCGTTAAAACTAATAATTCCTTTATTTTCAGCTCTTCCTGTTATACTGTTTGAAAGAGAGCCCGAAACCATCTCGGGAAACAATGTCATGATGTGAAAATTCATCTTATATCCTACATAAATTAAAGCAAAATGCTTATTTTAAATTTGAGCCGAATCGGAAATCCAATTCGACTCAAACTTTTTGGCTTAAACTATCTCTACATCCACCTTGAGGTTTTCTCTTGTAGAAGCAGCCTTTACAACGGCTCTGATTGCCTTAGCAATACGTCCCTGTTTGCCAATTACCTTGCCCATGTCTGAAGGTGCAACATGAAGCTCGATCATAATATTGCGCCCATCTGCCTTCTGTGTCACAACGACCTCTTCAGGATTATCAACGAGCGATTTTGCGATTACTTCAACTAACTCTTTCATTGATTAACCTCCGGCACAAGTAATTTAAATGTAAAAAACCAAGTTTAATTACTTGATACCAGCCTGCTTAAGAAGCTTAGCAACAGACTCTGTAGGCTGAGCACCGTTAGCAAGCCACTTCTTTGCAAGTTCTTCGTTAACCTTTACTGTGCTGGGATCTGTGTTAGGATCGTATGTTCCGATTTCCTCGATGAATTTACCCTGTACAGGGAACTTTGAATCAGAAACGATGATTCTGTAGAAAGGAACCTTCTTCTTACCAATTCTCTTTAATCTGATCTTTACTGCCATTTTAAATTTCCTCCGTTTAATAAATAAGATAGATAATTATATTGTATTTATATGCTTAAACCAGCTATTTGCTGAATCACATATCGTCATATCAAATGAAAGGCTTCTGCTCAAAAGAACTTATTTCCGCCAAATCCGCCAAACATATTGCCAAGCTTGCCAAATCCTCTTTTTCCACCCATAAGTCCGGGCATCTGCTTCATCATCTTCTGCATCTGTTCGAACTGTTTAATAAAGCGGTTAACATCGGCTATATCATTGCCCGAGCCCTTGGCTATCCTGAATTTTCTCTGAGGACTCATAAGCTTTGGGTTCTTCCTCTCTTCAGGTGTCATGGAAAGAACTATTGCTTCAATCCTTGCAAGCTGTTTTTCATCAGGGAGCTGATCGTCACTTATCTTGCCCATTCCCGGGAGCATTCCCATTATGGAAGCAAGTCCTCCCATATTACGCATCTGCTTCATGCTCTCAAGATACATTTCGAAGTCAATCTTGCCCTTCTTCATCTTGGAGACCATTTCACGGTCTTTTTCAGCATCACGCTCTGCGTTGGCCTCAACAGCCTTATCAATAAGGCTTAGCACATCTCCCATTCCAAGGATACGGCTCGCCATACGATCCGGATAGAACTGTTCAAGGTCAGATAACTTCTCGCCCATACCAACAAAAAGTATAGGCTTGCCTGTAACTGCCTTGGTTGATAGAGCCGCACCACCTCGTGAATCACCGTCCATCTTGGAAAGGATGATGCCATTAATACCTACTTTTTCGTTGAACTGTTCTGCTACGTTAACAGCTTCCTGTCCGGTCATGGCATCAACTACAAGGAGTGTGTGATGCACAGTTACAGCATCCTTAATATCACGCAGTTCCTTCATCATCGCTTCATCTATCTGAAGTCGACCTGCTGTATCTAAAATTACAACGTTGTGACCATGCTCTTTTGCATAGTCCATTGCGGATTTAGCAATCTTAACAGGGCTAACATCTGTGCCCATTGAAAAGAAATCAACTTCCTGCTTTTTAGCATTAACCTCAAGCTGATCAATAGCTGCAGGTCTGTAAACGTCACAAGCAACAAGAAGAGGTTTTCTTTTGCCCTTAAGTTTACCGGCAAGTTTAGCTGCGGTAGTTGTTTTACCTGCACCCTGAAGACCACACATCATGATAACAGTAATATACTTGCTATCCTGCAGTAAAAGCTCTGTGGTTTCGCTTCCCATGAGCTTTGTCATCTCTTCATTAACAATCTTGATGACCATCTGAGCAGGGTTAAGTCCGTTTAAGACTTCCTCTCCGACAGCCCTCTCCTGAACAGAAGAAATAAACTGTTTAACAACCTTAAAGTTAACATCTGCCTCTAAAAGAGCCATCTTAACTTCTTTCAAAGCTGCTTTTACATCATCTTCAGTTAACGCACCCTTGCTGCGAAGCCCCTTAAAGGCATCCTGCAATTTATCAGTAAGACTTTCAAAAGCCATTAGTTATTAAGCTCCTCTAAAATTCTGTCGGAAATACTGCCCAGCCTCTTTCGAAGCTCCTCATCTGACATATCTCCATTATAATCAGAAACGCTTTTTAGCTCTTTTGCACTCTCCTTGATAGCTTCAAACCTTCGAATCATGTGAAGCTTATCCTCATATCCCTGCAAAGTCTTGGTACATCTCTTGATAAGATCATGTACTCCCTGTTTGCTGATACCGTGCTCATCTGCTATTTCAGTAAGTGACATATCATCATATACAGCAGCTTCATAGACCTGTCTCTGATGATCAGTCAAAAGCTCGCCATAAAAATCATATAGAAGACCCTGTTCTACGATTTTCTCCATGATATACCTCTTCCTAAAAATCAACAATGTCTATAATATATAAAAAGAAAAGAGGTGTCAAGTATTTTTTCTTGACACCTGTATTTTTTGAAAAATGTACTATTTATTCAACCCTCTCTATCCCCAAAAGTTTAAATCCAAGTGAGTTATTGTTATATGGTCTGATATGGGCTACATATATACCATTTCCGGGTTCCTTTGCATCTCTGTGCTCTTTCCAGGATTCATCAGCATATATATCATAGACCGGGCCATAGTGATAATCAAAGCAATCCAGCTCGTCATTGTAATTCCAATCATCCGGTCCATCATACATAAAGCCCCCTGAGTTTCCTCCTGCATCCCCCGCGTACCGCACAATTTCATCTATATCCTCTTCATATACATAAAGATCATGTTCATTCCCTTGCGCATCCCAATCATTGAATCTAACCTGGTCAAGACCAAGCTCCATATCAAAAAGATCTCTGAAAAAAGTTCTTTCAAAATTAAGAGCCCCGGTTAAACGTTTCCCGTTATCCTTATAGTCTACCATCGGATTTAAATAAAAATCTTCAGGAACAAGATCATGAAAGGCTTTAGCTCCGGTATAAAAGTACATTTCCAGCAGGTAATGATCATTGCAAAAGCCACCAGACATATCTTTTGCATCACCAAAAACAGGGTTATAGTCAGTTCCCATCCCCCACTCTGAAGTGTTTTTCATGTTTATAAGATACTCTATAACCCCCTGCAGGACTTCTTTCTGCCAATCGGCCAGAGCAAAATTCGTGTATCTTCTGTCAATGAAGGCTTCGTAGGTATCAGGTGTACTTCTGGATGTTCCGCTAAACCCGCATAACCTGTACATAACGTCAGAAAAATATGTTTTATACTTGTCTTCATCCTCACTTATTGGTCTCGGATATGAAAATTTCATCTGATAGACATAGTCTGATTCTACGCGGCAAAGAGTATATGCACAATCTGTATCCGGCTGCCCATCGACATATCCTGTCATAATAATCGTTCCATGCAGGCCATCGTTCGATACTCCGTTTATCTGAACAGATGGGGTAAAAAGATTTTCCTTCTCTGTGTCAAATACGTATCTTGTCATTCCCTCCATGCTTTTGTCTTCCGCATTTATTTCATTTTTGTATAAGGTAAAAGAGGCTGTTGAACCATCCGTTCCACTCATATTGACCTGATGAAGGATTGTTCCGTAGGTTCCTCCTTCCTCATCATTAACAACGCTGACATCATTATAAAGACTTGTCGGATACCCAAATTTGAAATTCCCAATACCTGAGTCATAGTGATTATACTGTGTATAATCAAGCACCTGTGCTGATGAATAATCAGCAACATTTGACTCTGATAACCCAAAATTTGAAAGAAATTCTTCCTTTGTATCAATATCATCAGCCGCTATATTTTCTTCTGTATTTGCATCAGTAGCAACTTCAGTTTGCTCCTGATCCGTTACTGCAACCTCTTCTTTTTCGTCATCTTTACTATTAAATAAATATGTACCAATCCCTATACCTGCAATTGCCAGAATTACAGCCCCCGTAATTATGTACTGAGGCTTTACCGCACTTCCCTTTACAGGTCCTTCCAGTTTTGTTCCGCACTTCGGACAGAACTGCGCTCCCTCTCTTAGCTTAGCTCCGCAATTTGGACATTTCATATAATGAATCTCCTCATCATTTCTTCCTCGTAAGCTCAAAACTCTGTCCCAAAGCACTCACAGTCAGAGTTTCTCCACTGACATAATAATCCATATCAATTGAAAGCATGTTTGCCAGAAAATTTTCCGACGCAACTTTAAGTCTCACTGTATCATCATCAACTTCCGTATAGGTAAAGGCGTCCGCCCCAAAAGTCCCTGTAGAATC
>JAGAXP010000091.1 GCA_017940955.1 Oribacterium sp. | reverse complement strand
GTTCATGAGTTATGGCTACTATCCTGACAAGCACCAGATGGAAAGAATAGCGGTCATTGATAAAGTGTATGAACAGCAGGAATACATGTATAAAAACAATGTTCACACTGTTCAGGACCGGATTGTAAGCATATCCCAGCCATATGTGAGACCTATAGTCAGGGGCAAGAGCAAAGCTCCTGTAGAATTCGGTGCCAGGATTGATCTTAGTATCGAAAATGGTCTCGGCAGGTTAGAAAAAATATCATTCGACGCATACAATGAGTGCGAGGTTTTGATATCCGCCATTGAAAAATTCTTCAAGCGCAATGGTCATTATCCCAAGCGTGTACTTGCGGATAAGATTTACAGAAATAGGGAAAACCTTTCGTATTGTAAATCTCGAGGGATAAGACTTGCAGGCCCGGCTTTAGGAAGACCAGGGAAGAATGTTTCAATCGATAAACGTACAGAGTACGTGGATAGCGTTGACAGAATTGAGGTAGAGCGAAAATTTGCATTATCAAAACA
The DNA here is from genome assembly GCA_017940955.1 of Oribacterium sp. The sequence continues at coordinate 5,330 of JAGAXP010000091.1, read as the reverse complement.
TAGTCATGGTCTTGGGCTAATCATGACCAAGCTTAAAGAAACAAGTCGAAGCTCTATAGCCCTGTCGATCATATCCATTAACTTAGATTGCCTCCTGAGGCTTTCTTTGTTCCAAAAATTGATTTTGATATTTTCAAGGTTCAAGTATTTTTATGAGGTAGCCGTTTGAAAAAATCAGGCGGTTACTGAGCATACACTATTTAACATCCATCAGGTTGCAAAATAAAAAAGGCATTAAAACAGTACTCATTCATTTACAATACCTATTTTAATGCCTTAAAAAATAATTCCTAAGAACGAAAATTGGGATGCCACTTATTTTATTGTCATTTGTTTTATTAGGTCTCTTACTTTTTTTAATCCGCTGGTCTGTGCCTTTGTTCCTGTTTCCTCATCTATGACACGTCTGAGTGCTCTTGCAATTCTGTCCTGATCCGTATTGATCAGATTCCTAATCTCGGAACCCGTTGTAAGCTCACTCTTCATAGCCTTCTTAAAAAACTCCGGTATCAGGATGTAATACTTTGCGCGAGTATGTAAGACGGATGTACCTGGATACAAAAGATCGGAGATGCTGTCTCTCACGATACCTACGCCAAGCTCATCCAGAGAAAATGATTCCCCAAGCACTTTAAGCAGCTCTTTAATTGTCTCTATTTCCTCTCTGGAATAATCCACCCATCCAAGTTGCATTTATATACCACCTTTTTCCATTATCCCCAGAAGAACCACCAAAAGAACAACGTCATAAGACCAATGATAAACAATGTCCCATATAAACCTGCTTTAGAATTATTCGCTGGCTGTTCATTCGTTTCGTTTTCCAGTTCTTCCATCAAACGCATTTCATCATCTCTAAATAAGGAATCTTCGCGAGGGTCATCTGAATATCTTCCGTTCGACATTTAATCACATCCTTAAAATCCAATGTCTCTAAGAAACATATCTACCGTGACAATCCTTGTTGCGTTTGGCTCCTTGCTGCTTTTCATCTGAATCCTGCCATCAGCACGTTTCTCAATAGTGTACCTGGAGCCATCCTCCCGTTCTATCACGAGCGCTTCTCCTACTGCTTCATCGGCAGGATTTCCTTTTGATGTATATTCTTCGGAAAATATTTTGTACCAGCCACTCAAAAGCCGGTCTATTATTTTCCGATACTTTACAAAATTTTCCTCATGAATCAAGAAAATGTATGAACGCTGTGAACCCTTGTGATAAGTAAGAATTGCAGGTTTCGCATCTTTAATTCGTTCAAACATAAGGCTCTTATGCGCCTCCCACTGCGCGTAAGGTCTTCTACCCTTATGACAGTAGTAAACGACATTGTGTCCTTCTATGAAATAACTCTCAACCTCACTTGGAAGTACGTACTTCTCACCGCCAAGCTTTGTAGGGTCATCACTTTCAAGAAGTCCATTATCCGGATCCATAAAAATAAGTTCAGAATCCGCCAGCTCATGCATGCTTTCCTGAAACCAGTAGCTTCTTTCCTGCTCACGGTCTCCCGGTGTACCATCCGGCTTAAGAATATTGGAATAAAAACGCACGCCGGGCAAAATTCCGCTATCCTCTATATCCGTAACACTCTTATCTTTTTTATCAGCAATATCAATCAGAGCATCAAATATTTCGGGGCAGTATCTACGCATCTTTCCCTTATTCAAATAGTCCGTAAACTTCCCGTCATTGGAACCGTCATTTTCAGTAAGATACCAATTCACCCCAACCTTGACTCCGGCATCTACGAACGCACGGAGCATGGAGTATTTTCCAAAGTCTCCTATATCTCCAACATATTGATTCTTCACACTAATCTTCCTCTCATCGAATATCCGCAACTATCCCTTTATGATCAGATAGCGTCTTATCATAGTTCCACTCGTCTACTGTAATTGTGCTCCCCGCAGTAAACGATTCAGATATAGCAATATGGTCAATACATTCCGCCCTATCTCTCGTTACAAGTTTTAATCCACATTCCTTAAATGTATCATTAACAGCGTCTCGCCCTGCTTTCGTGTAATAATAGTTATCACAAAATGTAAGGTTATAATCTCCCAAAACACAGATTTGCTGACTTTCTGCCGTAAGTCTTCTTATATCTTCCATCTGCTTTTCAAGATCCGGCATAAAGGATTTTTCTCGGTTCCCAAAAATACCTATTATGGTGCCATACACAAGAAGCAAACCTTTTGGTGTGTCCAGATCAACACAAATTGCTGTACGGTTGTCAAATGTATCGTATTGCCGCACACATGGATAATCAGAAAAAATAGTTACCCTGTTTTCTGTCTCTCCGTAGTAATCCGGTTGAATTTCCGCTAATAAAGGCGTACTGTAGCAATATTTATACTCGGGACTAATTCTAGTATCCGTCTCTGTCAAAACTAAGATATCAGCCTTTGCATCATATATCTTTTCATAGATTTTGTCGGAATCTGCCTTATGCTTCAACCGCTCAATATTCCATGTAGCAATTCTCATTTTGCCATCCCCTAAAAGATTTACGCTATTTGTTATGCATTGCAATTACTCGCTCAACGAAATCCGCTACCTTTTGTTTTCCATAATATGAAAACGGTTCAACTGCCTGCTTTGGATCGTTGTGATCGGAAAAGTCCGTTTCTGCACTGTTGGCAGCTTCATTTACCCACGGATCATAAATTGTTTCACCCTTAAATACGAAAGACGGGTGCATCTCTAAATCTGCATAGACTCCTTCATGACGAAGTGCATCAATGCTATGTTCAGCCTGTTCCTCAGCACGGGCAATAACATCTTCTGCCCTTTCCTTTATCTCAGCACCCGGTATTTCTACCAATGACTTTATCTTCTTATCCGTCATATAGGCATAGCGAATCTCTGACCATGTGCTATCCCCAATGTATCCGCCTGGGTTGACCACAAAAGTCTCATCTGCCATGTCTATTTTTCTTTTATGCATATCATCCAGCATCTGCTTTGTTTCCGTCAGCGTATTCTCCGACATTCCTTCCCAGACCTCTTCATCACCGGAATGTCCAAATAATCCAACAGAAATCACAATATAGCCTTTTAAAGTAAGCTCTTTCTGCACTCGTTCAAAATCTGTCTTAAATCTGGTGCTTCCGCACAGTGTCACTACGGGATATTTTTTACTCATCCTTAAACCTCCCATCAATGATTTCCTGCACTTCTTCATCTGTCGCATCATCCGGCCATATTTCCATCTCTTCTACTGAATATTTTTTTTTAGCCGATTTATTTACTTCCTCTTTGAAGTGCTTTGCCTCTTCCTCTGTAAGTTCACCAAATTCCAGCATAATGATCAATCCTCCTCATCCGTTTCGGGTCTGTATCCGCCTTTAGCATCATCCTCGATTTCCTCCGCCATAGCTTCTTCCGGCGGTAAAGGCTTACTATTCTTGTTGGCTTCATTACATTCCTTAATAAGTTGTTCTGCCGACTTTGTTTCAAAAGGATATTTTCTCTCCATTCAGCACACCTCCTTAACGGGCTTCAAAAAACGATTCCGCTCTGTATTTTTCCAACAAAGGTGCATTCTTTTTGTTGTAACTAATTCCATATTCGGGCTTGCTCTTCTGCCCTGGTTTATCATAAGGTCTGTCAACAAATAACGCATTCGGGCTGTTCCCATACTGTCGCAGGGAAAACAAACACATCCGGTAGATTATCATCAGTAAAACGCATATAACAGATTAAAAAGTTATCACTGACAATCACCTTTTCCTTTGGGATATAAAGATAACCATCCTGTCTTACCGATTTTACCTGTACTTCGTAAAATTTACTGTCATATTTCGCAACAAAATCCACGCCATGATCATCCACCTCAGATGTATAAACATCATACCCGTAGGATGTAAACTCCATTTTGGCATAATACTCTGCATATCGACCAAGCTGCATTCCACTAAGCTGTGACCATTTTAAGTTTGGCATTTGTCCACCACCTATCTATCCTAATTATATCCCACTAACTGTCCCATAATCCGGACTCAACCAACCTTGCCGAATCCTTTATGCTTGAAAGTTCTCGTCCAACTCCATTCTGATAATATCCACTGCAATCTTTTTTAAATCATCCGGCAAATCATCAAGCTTACTGATTCCCATAATGACATCCACAGTACTTTCATCGAAATGAAGCCCGTACTTCTCTACCAGTCCTCTGCACTCAAATCCACTAACAGAATCACAAACCTCGCCAATAAGCTCTTCTTTCAGCCAACTGCTGTAAGGCAAACCTGCATTAAAATTCTCTTTTTTAGCCTCATCACCTTAATCTTCTTTCTTCTTACGCCAATTTCTATATTCTCCGGTAGTTACCCTCTTGTCTTCAGGCTTTGCAGCATCCGAAGGTATAGCCCAGTCTCTCCCAAATTTCGTAGCACCCTCTATTCTGCCGTCCTTACATAGCTTTTGGATTCTTCTTGGTGTTACATCCCATTTTTCTGCTGCCTGTTTGATTGTCATATATCCTTCCATATGCACCTCAATAAAGATAACTTCCGTCAATAGTCTCATATAGTTAGAGATAGAATCCCTTATCATATATTTTATGCATTATAACGAACAATGTCAATCTAAAAAGTGCACCCCGAATTGCTTCAAAGGTGCACTGCTACGCTATTTATTCATTTTTTAAATACATTTGTATACCGCCATATACAACCGCAGTATTGATACTTTCCACTTCCACCGGTGTTACCCATACCGTAAAAGATGTCGCTATGCCATCGTCTTCCGTAATCTTCTTACCGGCATTATCATATACTTCGCTGACATATACATTTTCTGCCATAAGGGTAAGCATCTCTGTTGCCGGATCCACGTCATATACATCCACGATATCGCCCTTTCTAAGGGAACCGTTTACAGAATCATCAAAGGATTCAGCTGCAAAGGATGTAATCTCATATCCTGCCTTATACTTATCCATCACAAGATCCTTGGTAAGGATGTCAGTCTGTAAGACCATCTGTGATTTCGTCATTGCTCGGTCGATGTAAAAGCCATCCTTGGGCAAGCATAATATGTATTTTTATGGGCGTAGTCTGGTTTCAGCTGATACCGAAGCTTTTTTCTATGTAATTTACAGCATGGATTGCAAGACAAGGGGAAATGGTTTTTGCTATGCGAAAAAAGGCTCCATAGCTGGGAGCCCAGTAAAGCCTAAAATTTTAGAGGCTTCGGGTATGATGGTGGGTAAAAATCATACCTTAAAACCATTTTTTAACAATTGAAAAACCACCTGTGTTTCTGTAATGTATTAGCAACCAAACTTCTACATTCAGAGATACCGGAGGTACCCACAGGTGGTTTCT
>JAGAXP010000090.1 GCA_017940955.1 Oribacterium sp. | reverse complement strand
TATAGTGTTCACCTTACTTGGAAAATATGTAACTTGTGAGCTTCATACAAGTGAAGGCAGGATAGACTGTGTTGTAGAAACGAAGAAATATGTCTATGTCTTTGAATTCAAGAGGGATTCAGATGCAGACGAAGCATTACGGCAGATCAATGATAAGCATTACGCTGATATCTATGCGGCCGATGAAAGGGTGCTGTATAAGATAGGTGTAGGTTTTGATTCAAATACAAGGCAGATAGATAGCTGGAAAGTTGAATAGTTACACTGAAGATTCCATCGGGGACACTATATCGAGTCTCCGGTGGAATCATGTTCTCCGGGAAGACAGAATATTATAAAATGGTGTAAGTAAGGGTCAAATGAACCAAATCATGCGTTTGTGCAAGAATTTAAGACTTTATGACCATCCGGGCGATTATTAAAACAGATATATATTCAGCCGGAAACTCCATGACCTTCAGGTCGTGGGATGAATGGCGTCATATAGAAAACGGAGTATGAGATCACGTATTCATTTATCAGAGCATTTTACATATGGTAAGCTGCTGAGGTTTACATTGCCATCCATTGCCATGAATATATTTGCTTCGCTGTATATCATTGCAGACGGATATTTTGTTGCCAATTATGTTGGTAAGACAGAATTTGCTGCTGTAAACCTTATCATGCCGGTACTGAATATATTGGGAACCATCGGTTATATGTTCGGTGTCGGAGGCAGTGCTTTGATCGCAAAGACCCTGGGGGAACAGAAAAAAGAACGGGCGAACGGTCTCTTTTCTCTGATTGTGATGGTATCTTCCTGTCTTGGCTTTTTTCTGCTTGTGGTGGGCTTTATATTTATGCCCCGTATCACTGCGATGCTAGGTGCTGAAGGGAAGCTTCTTGAAGACAGCATACTTTACGGACGGATATTTATCCTGGCTCTGCCTGCATGGATATGGGTGTATGAGTTCCAGCTGTTCTTTGTGACTGCTGAAAAACCGGGACTGGGACTTGCCGTTACAGTATGTGCGGGATTTAGTAATATTGCCCTGGATGCTCTGTTTATAATAGGTTTCCGCCGGGGACTGGCCGGTGCTGCTGCGGCCTCAGCATTAACGCAGGTAGTAGGGGGTGTATTCCCGCTTATCTACTTTGCGCGGAAAAACAACAGCCTGCTGAGACTTGTTAAACCTGAATGGAATGGCAGGGCGGTTTTTAAATGCTGCACAAACGGCTCTTCGGAATTTATGGCGGAAGCCGCAGCATCTTTAGTGGGGATCATTTACAATGTTCAGCTTCTTAAGTATGCAGGTGAGGGCGGAGTTGTGATTTACGGCATCCTGATGTATGTAAGCCTGATCTTTACCGCCATGTTTGTGGGCTACTCCAATGGAGTAGGACCTGTTTTCGGCTATCATTACGGCGCTCAGAATCACGTAGAACTAAAAAACCTGTTGAAAAGAAGTCTTTTGATCATCGGCCTTACATCTGTTCTGATGTTTATTCTTTCGGAATTGATTGCATATCCATTTTCAGTATTATTTCTGCAGGGTTCGGAGGAGCTGCTGCCGGAAGCCTTGCATGCTTTCAGGATCTTCTCCGTTGCATACCTTTTCACGGGAATTGCTGTTTTCGGATCGGCTTTCTTTACTGCCCTGAATAACGGACAGATATCGGCATTGATATCCTTTCTAAGGACGTTTGTGTTCGAGCTTGGAGCGATTCTCATGCTGCCTTTGCTGCTCGGAGTGGACGGTATATGGTGCTCCACTTTGTTTGCTGAGCTGATGGCTGCTGTAACTGGCGGCATCTTTATGGTGGCTTTGAGGAAGAAATATCATTATTAGATTTATAGGAATAGTGCTGCCCGAGCACAGTTTTGACAGTTGAGTGCTTACATGATGGGAATGTGTAAATTATGGACAAAAAAGAGCTGCGGACGATGATCCGCGAAAAAAGAAAAAATCTTACAACAGACTATAAGGACAGAGCCAATGCTGAGATCGCCACAAGGTTTCTGCTCTACCCGGTATTTCAGCAGGTGGATTCGATTTTCTGCTATGTGAATACACCGGATGAACCTGATACGAGAGCCATCATTGAGACCGCATTTCAGATGGGAAAGATGGTGACGGTGCCGAGATGTAAGCCGGGACCGGAGCATATCATGGAGGCGGTTCAGATTCAGAGCTTTGATGATCTGGAGCCGGGAACTATGGGCATCCTTGAGCCGAAAGAAGGGCTTCCGGTCATAGACGGGTACAAGATAGCGTTGGCTGTCGTTCCCTGCATTTCTGCCGACAGATGGGGCGGCAGACTGGGGCATGGAGCGGGATACTATGACAGATGGCTTCACGGACTCGATATCTACAAGTACTGCCTGTGCTTTGAAGAATTGCTTTCGGAGAGAGTTCCCATGGAGCAGAATGACATTAAGATGGATCGTGTTTTTACAGAGGATAAGATTTATAATCCGAGGGTTCAGAGCGAGGACACTCTGGGGGAGATAAAAAGGGATGCTGTGAAAAGCGGACTGACAGAGATCCTGAAAAGTCTGTTTCCATGGAAGAATGGCAGGTAAGCAGATAAAAGCTAACTGCGTGTAAAATTTACTTTGCCAATCTATTTTCTAATACTATTTTTTTGAAGGAGGGTTCAATGGACGAGCAAAAAATCAATAGACTCAAAGAAATGATGGACGATTCAAAGTATATCGTTTTCTTCGGAGGCGCGGGAGTGTCAACGGAAAGCGGTGTTCCGGATTTCAGAAGTAAGGACGGGCTTTATAATCAGCATGATGTCCAGTTCGAGAAGTATCATCCTGAGTATCTTCTCAGCCACAGCTGTCTTGTGAATGAACCGAAGGTTTATTATGAGTTCCACAGGCAGAAGATGGATACGAGAAAGATCGAGCCGAACTTCGCTCACAAGTATCTTGCGGAGCTGGAGAAGAAAGGGAAGCTGAAGGCTGTGGTGACCCAGAATATTGACGGACTTCATCAAAAGGCCGGAAGCAAGGAGGTCTACGAGATCCACGGAAGCGCCCTCAGGAACTACTGCATGCATTGCGGCAAGACCTACCCTGTGGACTATGTTTTTGATTCCACAGAGCCTATCCCTCATTGCGAGTGCGGAGGAATTATCCGCCCGGACATCACTCTTTACGAAGAGAGTCTGCCTGAGACTGCAGTTAGGAAGTCTGTTAATGCCATCGCCAATGCAGATATGCTTATAATCGGAGGAACCTCGCTCACGGTGTATCCGGCTGCTTCCTACATCAACTACTTTGAAGGGAAGTACCTCGTGATCATTAACCGTGACGAGCTTAATGTCAGATCAAGAAATCAGGAAGTCTTGATGATCAATGACAGCATAGGAGAAGTGTTTAAAAGACTGTCAGAATTGGAGAAATGATCAGGTCCTGTATAGGCTCCGGAAAGGAACTATTACAGATTAAGACAACAGGTTTTTTGCTGAAAAGTAAATCAGTTGAATTCCGGAAACAAAACCTGCATGTCTTCAGGTAATGCCGCGGTAAAGCTCATGGGCTCGTCACTTATAGGATGCTGAAAACTCAGCTTCCATGAGTGGAGAGCCTGTCTTTTTATGTAGCGGTAATTCGGGTTATAGAGAAAATCTCCTATCAGGGGATGCCCGATGTGCTTCATATGAACTCTTATCTGGTGCGTACGGCCTGTTTCGAGCTTCAAAGCTATGAGGCTCAGATCCTTTTCGCTGTCGTAGAGGAGAGGCTTCACGTGAGTTGTGGCGGGGTCTCCGGTGGTAAAATCTACGACACGTTCGATAACGGAGGCTTCCTTCCTTGCGATGGGTGCGGAAATGGTCATATTAAAGCCTTCTAGTGTTGAAGGATATTGATCAATGCAGTCTCTCACGTCACCCTGACAGATGGCGATATACTGACGGTGGATGGAACGCTCCCTTACAAAATCTCCGAGCCTTGCAGCGGAATGCATATTTTTGGCTGAGATCAGGAGGCCGCTGGTGTCCTTGTCAAGCCGGTTAATGATGCGGTTCACGTAGGTGTCATAATGCAGGACATGGTGAGTGTGCCAGCAGAGAGCATTGGAAAGAGTGTCATCGTAGTGCCCCATGGAAGGATGGATGGGCATGCCGGCGGATTTATCGATGACCATGAGGTCTTCATCCGCATAGACGATGGACAGGGGAAGGTCTGTTTCCACCACGTTCTCTCCGGTTTTGGTTTCCAATATATTGCATGTGAGTTCGTCACCTTCATGAAGCATGGCTTTGAGCCAGGCCTTATCATAATTAAGCAAAAGTCCCGGAACATCCGAAGGAATCAGTTCTGTTCCTGTATTTCGAAGATGATATATAACTGATCTTGAATATCCCATGGAACGAAGAAAAGCCTCTACGGTCTTGCCGTGGAAGCTTTTCGGGATTGTATAGGTTAGTACTCTTAGATTTTTTGACATATGATTTCTTTGCAGGCTGATGAAGTAAGTGATACTTGGCTACTGCCCGGGCATCAACTCCTGCAGAGCTGCTTATACATTGAACTTAAAGGTGTCCTTGAGACCAAGCCACTTCTGGTCCTTGTCTGAAAGGTTGAGGGCTGTTCCGTCGTCCATGGCATAGCCTTCGGCAGAAGCATTACCCTTGTACTCACCTGTGAGATGAGGCCACTGAATGTTTATCTCGGGATCGTTCCAGGCAAGTCCGCCTTCGTCTCCGGGATGATAGAAATCGGTAACCTTATAGCAGAACTCGGCAACATCGGAGAGTACCAGGAAGCCGTGAGCGAAGCCTTCGGAAATGTAGAACTGCTTCTTGTTCTCCTCTGTGAGCTCAACTCCGAAATACTGTCCATAGGTTTTGGAACCCTGACGGAGGTCTACTGCAACATCATATACTGAACCCTTGATGACGCGAACAAGCTTGCCCTGAGGGAACTGCTTCTGGAAGTGAAGTCCGCGAAGAACGCCCTTGGTGGACATGGACTGGTTGTCCTGAACGAAAACCATGTCGAGACCTGCTTCATGCATGTCGTTCTGATTATATGTTTCTACAAAGTATCCGCGGCTGTCGCCATGAACGGTTGGCTCGATTACATAAAGGCCTTCGATAGGTGCTTTGGTAACTTTAATCTGTCCCATTTCAACTCCTTGATTTTTATGAAATAAGTATAATTATGGTCGTTCCTGAATGCCTGAAGAATAATGTTCAGGACCGGCTTTTTACACCGGGCATCAGTCAGTTGAGCCCATAAATGCTCATATATTATAAGTCGGTTAATGAAAAAAATCCACCCAAGAAAACATCAATCAACGAAGCCTATAGAAAACCGTCAATCAATCAAGCCTATAGAAAACATCAATCAGCCAAGCCCCACATCCAGTGCCATCATAAGTATGAATCCCATAGCAAAAGCGATGGTTCCTATGTTTGAATGCTCACCTTCGGACATTTCGGGGATAAGCTCTTCTACAACAACGTATATCATAGCTCCCGCAGCAAAACTCAGAAGATAGGGCATGAGAGGAATGAAAAATCCTGATGCGGCGATCACCAGAAGTGCACCTATCGGTTCAACGATTCCGGACAGAACACCATACAGGAATGTCTTGACTTTGGGAACGCCTTCGCTGAGAAGCGGCATAGAAACTATCGCACCTTCCGGAAAGTTCTGTATCGCGATACCTATAGCCAGAGCCAGGGCTCCCGAAAATGAAATCGTACTGTTTCCGTAAAGCCATCCCGCACAAACTATTCCCACAGCCATTCCTTCGGGAAGATTATGGAGAGTGACTGCAAGGACAAGCTTGGTTGTTCTCTTAAGTCCGCTTCGTGGGCCTTCCTCGCATTTGTCCAGGTGCATATGAGGTGTAACCATATCCATGACAAGAAGGAAAAGCATTCCTATTCCAAATCCTACAGACACAGGAAGAAACCCAAGTCTCCCCATTTCCTCAGTCTGATCGAGAGCAGGAAGCAGGAGACTGAAAAAGGATGCAGATACCATAACCCCTGAAGCAAATCCTGTCAGGGCACGCTGCATCGTTTGTCCCATCTCTTTTTTAAACAAAAATACACTGGCAGCTCCCAGCGCTGTTCCCAGAAAAGGGATAATGATTATACTCCACATAGGCATTAGCTCCTTTCTTCAATGATAGTTTATACAGGGCATTTCTGTCCATGATATTTTTATTAACCTGTCTGAATCAACAGTGAAAAAGTGAATAGATACAGTATAGTTTTAGTTAGGCAAAACAAACATCTTTGGCTAAAAAAATAATGAAAGATATTTTCACTATATCATTGACTAATCTATTAAATATGGGTAGAGTGATATTAATTGAAAACGGTTATTACATCAGTTTCCGAGGACACCGGAAACGATGAACTAAAGAAAAGGAGAGTACGAAAAATGAAGACATGGGTTTGTTCAGTATGCGGATATGTTCATGAGGGAGATACACCTCCTGAGAAGTGCCCTACATGTGGAGTTCCTGCATCAAAGTTTGTTGAGCAGGCAGGGGAAGAGACATGGGCAGCAGAGCATGTTATCGGCGTAGCAGCTGACGCTCCGGAAGATATCAAGGAAGATCTTCGAGCTGATTTTAAGGCTGAGTGTACAGAGGCTGGAATGTATCTCGCTATGTCAAGAGCAGCTTTCCGTGAGGGCTATCCTGAGATCGGTGAGTATTACAGAACAGCTGCATTTGAAGAGGCAGAGCATGCAGCAAGGTATGCAGAGCTTCTGGGCGAGTGCGTATCACCATCCTCAAAGGAGAACCTTACAGTTCGTGCAAAGGCTGAGAACGGCGCTTGCAAGGGCAAGACAGAACTTGCTAAGAGAGCAAAGGCGCTCAACCTTGATGCTATCCACGACACCGTGCATGAAATGGCTCGCGATGAGGCAAGACACGGCAAGGCATTTGCAGGTCTCCTCAAGAGATATTTCGGCTAATGCATATGGATAAAGAAAATGATTTCACAAGACAGCTGATGGCATTTACATTCTTCTATGCTGTTTTCATATATGTCTTATGTCTGGGATTTTACTTACTGGACAGACATATCAAGCAGAAAGAAATCAGTGGATAATTGGGGGTCTGTTGATTTCTTAGGTACATTGAGGATGTAAAACCAAGCTGGATGAAGAGGGAACGGAGTGATCTGTTTCCTCTTTTTTGGTGTCCGGGAAACGGCTTTTAAATGGTACTTTTGAGTGAAAAAACGTTATCTATGCAAATATGATACAATTTGACATTCTGCATTTATCAAAAGAGCAGCCAACCTTTTTACTACGCCGGCTGCTCTTTTTACTTATCTCTGTAATGAGAACCACACTGTATTATTTTTACAGTATTATCCTCGATTTTATATACTATTCGGTTTTTCTCATCAATATGACGGCTCCAATATCCGGCCAAATCTCCTGTTAGAGGTTCCGGATGACCTAAACCTTTATAGCCGTTTCTATCAATATCTTTCAGGAGCTTTTTTATTTGACGTAAAGTTTTTTTATCCTGTTCCGTCCAATATTCAAAATCCTCCCATGCATCATCGGTCCATGATTTATTCATCTAAGTTCACCTCATGGACAGTTCCACCGGTTCTGTTCATTTCTTCAGCATTTCTGCGTAAACGTTCCATATTTGAATCGCTATAAAAAGGATCTGCGGTTATTTCAAAGGGTATTCTCTGTTCTCTGATTACCTTTTTCATGAACATATTTACCGCAACAGAAACATTCATTCCTGTTTCGGAACAAAAATTTTCAAATTTCTTTTTGTCTTCGCTATCTACTCGAATACTTAATGTTGCTTGTGCCATTTTAATAATCCTCCTTTTGATTGATTATAACATTATAATAATACATTATCAATACAATGTATGAATAAAGGGATACATATTAGCGTTCTAGAAAAAATATAGAAAACATAGATTGGCCTATTGGCTGAAAATGTTTTCATGATTGATGCATTATCATAATAATGATAAACTTATGATAATCCAAAGTTACAATTTCAGGAGGAATGTATGGTTAATATAAGACCTGTTTCTGATCTAAGAAATAAATTCACAGATATAGAGAATGTCGTAAAAGATGGCGAACCTGTTTTTTTAACCAAGAACGGTTATGGTTCTATGGTGGTTATGAGCATTGAGACATATTCAAAGTTGACAAAAAATGTTGAACAAGCTTTGTCAGAAGCTGATGAGTATGCAGCCACAAATCCTGAGAGATTAACTCATGATGAAGTGTTTGGGAGATTAAGGAGATAAATAAATGGGTGAGATTACATACTCCCTAATTAACTCCGCAATGAGCAAAGGTTATGGGAAAAATTGTGGGTCTGTTGATTTCTTAGGTACATTGAGGATGTAAAACCAAGCTGGATGAAGAGGGAACGGAGTGATCTGATCTCTCTTTTTTGTTCTGAAAACTTCACGGATTCTGGTGTACAATAGAGGTTAACAGCATGCCTGCTGAAAATGAAATCAAGAAGGATCACATTTAAGTATGAAGAATGATATTCCGGAAATGAGAACTGATACGAGTATAAGTATACAAAAATTATCGATTTTTATATTTGCAGCATATCATCTTAATATGATGGCTTGCAGCATTTATACAGACAGCCTTATAGGTTGGAGCGGAACACTGTATTATATAAAAATACTGATGATGGTTCTGGGCTATGCAGCATTTTATGGCAGCCGTAAGATAGTTTTAAGCACTACCTGGAGAAAGTACCTGCTGATTGCCTCCAATGTCATATACTCCGCCGGTTTGCTGCTGTTAATGATTACAGATGATACCGGGTTAATTACAGGAATATCACTGGTGGTAATGTTTGTTCTGGGATATGTGGGAGGAGCTGTG
>JAGAXP010000089.1 GCA_017940955.1 Oribacterium sp. | reverse complement strand
AGAAAATATGGCAAATTTAAAAGAAGAAATTGAGAAGAGACGAACATTCGCGATCATTTCTCACCCGGATGCCGGTAAGACCACATTGACAGAGAAGTTCCTTCTTTACGGAGGAGCTATAAATCTTGCAGGAACCGTAAAGGGACGTAAGGCTACCAAGCATGCTGTTTCCGACTGGATGGAGATAGAGAAGCAGAGAGGTATTTCCGTAACTTCATCAGTACTCCAGTTCAATTACGGTGATAAGTGCATCAATATACTTGATACACCCGGACATCAGGATTTCTCCGAGGATACTTACCGTACACTTATGGCTGCGGACAGTGCGGTCATGGTCATTGACGGTGCAAAGGGTGTAGAGCCTCAGACTATTAAGCTTTTCAAGGTCTGTGTTATGAGGCATATTCCTATTTTTACCTTCATCAACAAGTTCGACCGTGAGGCCCGTGATCCCTATGAGCTTCTTGACGAGATTGAAAATGTCCTTGGAATCCGTACATGTCCTATCAACTGGCCTATCGGCTGCGGAAGAAACTTCAAGGGCGTGTTTGACCGTGAGACTGAGACAGTTGAGCTTTTCACTGCCAATGCAGGCGGCACCAAGGCTGTTGAGGAGAAGGACGTGGCTCTTACGGATCCTTCATTAAAGGATCTCGTAGGCTTTGAATATTTTGACAAGCTTCAGGAGGATCTGGAGCTTCTTGACGGTGCCTCCGATGAGTATGATGAGGAGAGGATCAACAGAGGTGATCTTACCCCTGTATTCTTTGGCTCTGCTCTTACAAATTTCGGTGTCAGGACCTTCCTTGAGCACTTCCTCAAGATGACTCAGCCTCCTATGCCGAGAACCAGCGACAAGGGTGTGATCGACACTGTTTTGGAGCCTTTCTCTGCCTTTGTTTTCAAGATCCAGGCTAACATGGACCCTAAGCACAGAGACAGAGTTGCTTTTATGCGTATCTGCTCAGGCGAGTTTGATGCCGGCATGGAGGTAAACCATGTACAGACAGGCCGTAAGGTGAAGCTCAGCCAGCCCACACAGATGATGGCGGATGAGCGTAAGATAGTTGAGAAGGCTTACGCCGGAGACATTATCGGAATCTTCGACCCGGGTATCTTCTCAATCGGTGATACACTGGAGCTTTCCTCAAAGAAGTTCGCATACGAGGGTATCCCTACCTTTGCACCGGAGCACTTTGCAAGGGTACGTCAGGTGGATACCATGAAGCGTAAGCAGTTCCTGAAGGGCGTTTCCCAGATCGCACAGGAGGGTGCCATCCAGATATTCCAGGAGTACAACACCGGAATGGAGGAGATCATCGTAGGCGTTGTAGGCGCACTTCAGTTCGAGGTTCTCACCTTCAGACTTAAGAATGAGTACAATGTTGAGGTCAAGCTCGATACCCTTCCTTATGAGTATATCCGCTGGGTTGAGAATTACACCGAGATAGACATTGACAAGATACAGGGAACTTCAGATATGAAGATCGTGAAGGATCTTAAGGACCGTCCGCTTCTTCTTTTTGCACATGAGTGGTCTGTAGGCATGGTGCTTGACAGAAACAAGGATCTGAAGCTCACTGAGTTTGGTAAGAACTGATTTCTGTTGCTCATTTGTAGAGGAACTAATATAATTGCAGAGGGCAGGCGCGTCGATCCGGCGTCGCCTGCTTTTTTGAAAGCCGCTATGGCTTAATTTATATTAAATGACAAAAGAACGGAGGTAGGATAAATGAATGATAAAGTAAATAAATGGATTGATGAACACTTGGATCAGTATATAGAGGATCTTAAGGATTTCGTTTCCATAAATTCTGTACAGGGATCATACGAGCAGGGAAAGCCTTTCGGGGACGGCCCTTTTGATGCCCTGAACTTTGCTATAGATCTTGCTGCAAAGTACGGTTTTTCAGTAAATAATTATAATGGCTATGTAGGAACAGCTGATTTTGATACTTCACTTCCCAGAAGCCTTGATATGCTTGCTCACTGTGATGTAGTTCCTGCGGGAGAGGGCTGGACTGTGACTGAGCCGTTTAAGCCTTTAGTCAAGGATGGAAGGATCTACGGCCGCGGAACTTCTGATGACAAGGGACCTCTTCTCTGTGCTTTGTACGCTATGCGTGCCCTCAAGGAGTGCGGTGTTCCTCTTAAGAAGGGCGTTCGTCTCATCATGGGATCGGATGAGGAGACAGGTTCAACTGATATCGCTAAGTATTATGCCGTTGAGCCTGAGGCTGAGATGACATTTTCACCTGATGCTGAGTTCCCTCTCATTAACATCGAAAAGGGACAGTTCAGAGGTACCATCTCTAGGGAGTTTGAGGAGTCAAAGACACTTCCTCGTCTCGTTTCTCTTGAGGCTGGTGTTGCGCTCAATGCTGTTCCCCAGAAGGCTGTCATCACCCTTGAGGGTCTCGACATGAATCTTGCTGAGGATGTTTTGGACAGCGTTTCCAAGGAATGCGGAGTAGAGTGTGTACAGACAGGAATCAATGAGATCACCATAACAGGTGTCTCTGCACACGCTTCAACACCTGAGACAGGTAAGAATGCAGGTATTGCCGCTCTTATGGTGGTATCCAGACTTCCTCTTGCACCTTGCGCACAGATTGATGCGATTTCACCAGTATTGAAGCTTTTCCCTTATGGTGAGACAGACGGAAAGAGTCTCGGCATAAAGATGGCTGATGAAGAGTCAAATGATCTTACATGTACTCTTGATCTTTATCATATTACTTCAACAGAGCTTGAGGTTCAGTTCGACAGCCGTACTCCTGTTATGGCAAATAAGGAGAACTGTGAGGATGTGGTCAGAAAGAATGTTGAAGATGCAGGTCTTGTATTCACAAGCAGAGGCATGGTGCCTCCTCACAGAGTTCCCGCAGATTCACCATTCGTAAAGAAGCTTCTCGGGGCTTATGAGGCTGTTACAGGTCTTAAGGGTGAAGCTCTGGCTATCGGCGGCGGTACCTATGTTCATGACATCAAGAACGGTGTTGCTTTCGGTGCTATTCTTCCGGGTGTTGATACACGCATGCATGGCGCTGATGAATTCTTTGATCTTGATAATATAGTTATTGCTACAAAGGTGTATGCAGAGGCTATTATCGAGCTCTGCAGCTGATGTAAATTAAAGATCTCACGGGATACAGGAAAGTTTTTTTGAAATTGCTCTATAATAGTTTTGGATTTCTAAAATTTATTGTTGACAAATGAACGTAAATCCTGTATCTTAAGTGAGTCGCGCGGAGGTGCTGAAATTGGCAGACAGGCAAGACTAAGGATCTTGTGTCCGGTAGGACGTGTGGGTTCAAGTCCCATCCTCCGCATAGGTAAAACAAAAAGTCCCAGACGTAAAGTCTGGGGCTTTTTTGTTTTGCCGAAGCGGAGGCGTCGCTTGAACCCAGTGGGTTCAATCTCCGCTCGGCGACCGTCGGCGCTAAGCAGGCGCCACTGGCGCCTAGCGCCCCATCCTCCGCATAAAATGGTTCAGGCAGAGAAGTTCAATCTCCGCTCGGCGACCGTCGGCGCTAAGCAGGCGCCACTGGCGCCTAGCGCCCCATCCTCCGCATCCGGGTTTTTGTTTTACCTATGCGGAGGAGTCACTTGATTGACTAATTTTTGTAGTATAATAGCCATGAAATTTTTAATATGAAGAGTCTGCTTATGAAAATGGAAACGAACAAAAAGCTAATTATCGGATTGATTGTTGTTTTAGCTGTGCTGATTCTTTCACAGTCGCTTTATTTTGCCCAAGTTTACCTTCAAAAAAAGTCTAATCACGAAAGGGTAATCCAGCTTATCAATGAAGATCTGTTGTTCAGCTGGGATACTATGGATGAAGAGCTTCAGTATATAAACAAATGGACTGATGGGGGACATTTTACCAACGAGGATCTGGGAAGACTTTATGAAAGGGCCAGTCTTATCTACATGCAGAAGGGTGAGACTTTGTCCTATTACAGGTATCTTGGGTATGCACTTTATTATCTGGAGAGAAGTACCGAGAAGGATTACACTATTAATGTATATCTGGATCTTGCGAATTTTTTCTTGAATAATTATTCGGAAGATACCGCGTATAAAATGATGGAATCGGCCTCAAAAATAAAGAATTTTGATGACATTAACAGCCTTCAGATAAAGAGTTATGCCTTTCGTATGGAAGGGATATGCGCTATTTATAAAAATGATTTTAAGAAAGCTGAAGAGTATCTTGAAAAAGCCGGGCAAGTGGTTGCACTTTCAAACACAGGAATCTTTGAAAAAGGGTATAATGCAATAAATGATGTCTGGATGGCAAGAGTATATTATGAGACCGGCAGATATAAAGAGTGTGAGGAGCTTCTTGCAAAGTGGAAAGGGGATGAACTGTTCACAACAGAGGTTTACAGGCAGATCATGCTGAGAGATCTGATAGTCCCTTACATACAGGTAAAGCTTCTGCTTTATACAGCGGAGGCTTCAAAATATGATGTATCCCCTGATACTGAAACTAAAAGAAGAAAGGAGTCGGAAGCAAGTGAAGCATACGAGGAATTTATAACTGTTTGCGAGGAAAACGGTTATGAGAAAACTGAGTTGAATACACTGCTTAAACTGCAAAAAGAATATCCGCCTTCTGCTGAAAAGTCGAAGGAACTTATGATGACACAGTTACAGAGATTATATTCTGAGCTTTTTGATGAACAAAACCGTGTCTATGCCGATGTGATAAATGGAACAGTTATTGAATCCATAAATCAGATGTAAAGAATGGAATCAGCCAAAAGAGACTTTGTTTCAAGGGAAAAAATTGAGGTGCTGAGTATCATTGTAGTGTTTTGTCTTCTGGTTATGATGGCAATGATGATACTGGACGGCAGGATGGACGGACTGACTAAATTGCTTACCAGAAGGGAATTTAACCGGACCCTGTCCAAAATAACAAAAGGCAGTTCACGTTATGGCGTCATCATGATCGATATAGATTTTTTTAAGCAGGTAAATGATACATATGGCCATCAGAATGGAGATATGGTTCTTGAACGTATGGGACAGTTGATTCAGATGGAGGTATCTGCTGACGTACATGGATACAGATATGGTGGAGAAGAATTTATCATTATTCTGGAAAGACAGGCAGTTTCTGATGCATGGACTATTGCGGATAAATTACGCCGGGAAATGGAAGCTCAGAAGTGGCCATTTGAAGATAAACTGGTGATAACGGTCAGTATAGGAATAGCCACCGGGAACAGAGATGTAAATGTTTTAAAACGGGCAGATGATAATCTTTATATGTCAAAGAAGAAGGGAAGAAATACAATCACTTTATAAGCGGATGATTTATGAACCATATAGAATAGGTATTCTGTGCCACAATGGGCTGTTATGATTTACAGACAGGACCACTAAGGATAGAAGGTTAGGATTGCTGACATTTAACAGAAAAGTTTTTTTGAAATAGTTGTTGACAAATGAACGTAAATCCTGTATCTTAAGTAAGTCGCGCGGAGGTGCTGAAATTGGCAGACAGGCAAGACTAAGGATCTTGTGTCCGGTAGGACGTGTGGGTTCAAGTCCCATCCTCCGCATAGGTAAAACAAAAAAGTCCCAGACGTAAAGTCTGGGGCTTTTTGTTTTTACCGAAGCCGAGGCGTCGCTTGAACCCAGTGGGTTCAATCTCCGCTCCGCTCCGGTCGGCGCTAAGCAGGCGCCACTGGCGCCTAGCGCCCCATCCTCCGCATAAAATGGTTCAGGCAGAGAAGTTCAATCTTCGCTCCGCGACCGTCAGCGCTAAGCAGGGGCCACTGGCGCCTAGCGGTCAAACCTCCGCAACCGGTTGTTTTGCCTATGCGGAGGCGCTAAGCGATCATATTTCAGTTTGGGGAGCGGAGCATGACTTCTGAGTAGAATTCTTTGTTTTCGTAGTAGAAGTTTGCAGTTCCGCTATAGTTCTCGGCCGTGGTTTTGATGGAGGAGAGTCCTATGCCGCTGCCGTGTTCGTGGGAGGATATGATTTTACCTTCATCAGAGGTAATGATACGTCCGTCGAAGCTGTTGGCAGCAACGATATAAATAGTCTTGTTATTCTCGCTCCGTATGTATAAATCGATAAAGCGTTCCGATTCCGAAATAGGAGGGTTTGCCTCTGTGCAGGCGATGACAGCATTGTCCAGAATGTTACCAAGAATAATACATAGGTCTGAATCCGCTACCCATGGTGTGGTTTCATCCAGGTCTACTTCCCAGGTGAGCTTGATGGAAGCAGTCCTTGCGGATTCCATATAGTAATTCAGGACCGCATTGACGGCGATGTTCTTTGTAAAGAGTGTTAAATCACTCTCCGGCATATTGTCGAGATACTGGGTAAGATAAGTCCTTATAGTTTCGATATCCGCGTCAGTTGAAAGCGTGTACAGTGTGCGCAAAGTATGCCTGAAATCATGCCTCTGACGTCTTGTGGCCTCTATATATGACTGGAGCTTTCTGTGCTGGCTTTCCTGCATTTCCAGGTATCGCAGTCTGGTGCTCAGCCGGGATGATTCCATGGCACTAATTACTATATGATAAAAAATGATGAGCAGGAATATCATTAATAAGAAACACAGAGTCATGATCAGCCAGAAGGCGAACATGATGTTGTTGGTATGGAGTGTCGTATAGTGTCTCGGTGCTATCACCAGGTTTAATAAAAAGAATATGACAGAAACTGTAGAGGCATAATACCAGGTCTTTTTTGACTCAAAGGTATCGATAAGCTGACTGCCATATCTCATTATGGGATAGCAGAACAGAAGCGTGAACAATGTACATATCAGGAACTGAAACATTGAGGCTTCATGACTGATGTGCAGGATATCGGAAGTAGGATGCATAACCGCGTCAAAGCCATGGGAAAAGTTTGACAAAAACCCCACCGCGGCACACACAGATGTAAAGGTAAATACCTTTTTGTCTAAGGATGTCTTAAACAGCCTGTCATACACAAAGAAGGAAACAATACAGATAATGGGTATGTCTGCATCGTAGGGAATGGGATAGCTTAAGACCAGATATGAATCTAAAGGTATCAGTACCGTCAGGAAAACAAGGGTATCGATGATGACTGCGTAAATCTCCTTTTTGAACTGGTTTTTCATGGGAATAAAGCAAAGCACAGCTGCAGTCACTATCGGATAATTATCCAGCATACCGTAAAGGAAATCGGTACAGTTCATTTACGGTTTCTCCTTTCTTTCAGTTCTGAGCGGATCTTTTTAAATTTGTAGTTTGTCCAGATGGCTTCTATTTCTCCGGATCTTTTGATGTTCACGGGAACATTTATATCTCCGGGAAAGATGCAGACCTTGTCTCTTATATCAAGCAGGTAATCCATGTTCACGAGTACACCTCTTATTACCTGGAGAAACCTGTTGTCAGAGGAAAGGGCCTCCTGAATAGATGAAAAGGTCATCCTGGTGGAATGACAGTTCGTATCTTGATCAATTATCTCAAGATAGTTTGAGGATGCGGTCCGTATAAGCATTATCCTGCTGTAGGGCAGGGTAATGTCACAGCCTTCACTTCTGAAGCTGAGGGCGGGACCGTTCAAAAATGTAGTCCTTCTGTCAAGAAGTTCATCCATTATTCCATATATGCGTGCTTTATCCACAGGCTTCTCAATGTAGTCAAAGGCATGAACGCGGAAGGCGTCCGGCATAAATTCTCCGCTGCTTGTGAGGAAAACGATAGTGACATCCTTGTCTCTTTGCCGTATCTCCTTTGCAGCTTCAACACCGTCCATTCCATCCATATAGATATCCAGAAAAAGAAAACTGTATAGAAAAGGCTGATAATTATCAAGGAGCTTTTCCGCACAGTCGTATTCTGTGAAACTGAAGCTCTGTCTGTTTATGGAGGCATATTCCGTAAGGATGCCTTTTAGCAGCTCTCTTTCTGTCTTTTGGTCATCGACTATAGCAATGGTCATGTCAAAATTAAAACTCCGGTAGCGATTATTTATAAATGCAGGCAAGCGATAATGTATCAAATGCTGACAATTATAATAACAGTATACACATTTTGCTTTATATAATTGGTTATAATTTCAAAAAACACAACTGATTTTATGGAGAATCAATAAATTAGGTTATTAAAGCTCTTAAAAATACAGGAAAAAACTAAATAATTTGATTCTTTCATCACAGAACGGCACCACTTGTCACAGTCTTATTGAAAAATCCAATGATTAAAAATAAATTACAGAGTAGTTTCTAAACTATAAAGAGTGTGAATTATTATGAGTGGGGTTTTAGTTATGAGAAACAGGGATAAATCCGGGCAGCCCGCAGGCATTCTGATCTGCGGTAATGCTAATTTTTTTGATGCCGGAACATTGAATCGTTTAACGGATTACTACAACGTAGTTATAGCGGGAGTTGACGATTCCTCAGAGCTGTACGGTAAGAGAACAGCATTCGGATCAAAATCACATAAGATCAATCTATATAAGGATGATATCACATCCGAGAATTTCCATAAGATAATGAAGTCCTATCTGCCTGATGTCGTATGGTACATATCAGGCTTTGTTGACGGAAACACGGGACTTGATAATGAACGTAAAAAAATAGAAAAGCTGGTTTACAGCTGTGCGGAGAACGAGGTGTCAAAGATCATTTTTGTATCTTCCATCGAGAGCTCCCATCAGAGCCTTCACATCACTTCGGAGACATTTAACTGTGCACAGACAGAGGAGCAGGTGAAGTTCCTTTCTCATGAGAACAATGTTAAAACGGTCATCCTGAGAGCGCCTCATATCTTGAAGCATGTTCCTGTTAACACATGGCTGGGAAGTCTTTTCGACAGGCTCATAAATGATGAGCCCATTGAGTTTCAGTATGATCCTGAGGATCATGTTGAGTTTATGTCCCTAAGAAATCTTACGGATCTTCTGATATCCATGACAGAGGAGACCATGGATACAGGGGGAGAATACTCTGCCCTTAACGGATGTGAACATACCTACAGGGAGCTCGGTGATGTCCTTAAGGAGTGTGTGGAAACGGCGCAGATAAGCTACAAGGATTCGCGGTTTCATGATCTTCTGCTCAACAGGAAAAAGGAAGCCATGAGGCTGAAAAAGGATTATGGCTTCATTCCCGGGGACGATTTTACAGAGGGAATAAAGTATGCCTTCCAAAGATATTCGGCCCTTAAGCTGAGAAAGCCCGGGAAACTGGACAGGGCGAGGACTTTCCTGAACGGAATATCCGATAAGGTGCTTAAGGTAACAGAGCTTGTGGGACTGTTCCTGCTGATACAGTTCCTGATCAGGTATACGACTGACAATATCTATTTCAGATATATTGACCTGAGACTTTTTTATGTGGTGATAATGGGCAGCGTACACGGAATGTTCATTGGCATCCTTTCAGGATTCATACAGTGTATTTCCCTTGCGGTATCCTTCATACGGTCAGGAGTTACCGGAAGCATGCTGTTCTACAATACCGATTACTGGCTTCCTTTTGCCATTTATCTTATGACAGGTGCCATCTCGGGGTACATGGTCACCAGCAAGGATCAGAAGCTTAAGTTCGCAGAAGAGGAAGTTGAGACGATTCAGGGTAAGTATGACTTCCTCAATAATGTCTACATGTCCGTCATAGACAACAAGGAGGAGTACAAGAGACAGATACTCGGATATCAGGACAGCTTCGGAAAGATATTTGAAGCTGTAGAGAATCTTAACAGTTCCACACCTGCGGAGATATTCATGAACGGCGTGGAGATACTGGAAAATATACTTAAGAACCACAGTATAGCCATATACACCATAGATGACAGTCAGAATTATGCCCGTCTCGTTGCCTGTTCAAGAGGCATGACGGAAGAGCTTTCAAGGTCACTCAGTCTCGATGCATACCGGGATGTATATGATGTGATAGTACAAAGGGATACATGGAAAAATATCAGCTTTTCAGAGGATAAACCACAGTATGCATACGGAATAGTGGAGGATGAAAAGCTGAAGCTCATGATCTGTATCTACGAAGCGGATACGGAACAGATGGGACAGTACTATATGAATCTTTTTACCATCATGTGCCATCTCGTAAGGATCTCATTGATCAGAGCCCTGGAGTATCAGAAAGCCATCGAGAAGGAGAAGTACAGAACCGGCACCGAAATACTGGTACCTTCATATTTCGAAAAGGAACTTGAGGCACAACGAAGAATGATAGATGCGGGCGTGGCATCCTTTATCCTTCTGGAACTGGAGACTGCCGACATAGATAAGACATTCGTAAAGCTGGAAAAGCTTATAAGGCACAGTGACATGGTGGGAGAAGGGGAAGACGGTAAATGTTATCTGCTTCTCACACAGATAAACAGAAAGATATTTGAAACAATTGGTGAGAGATTAAGAAGCAATGATATAGGTTACAGAATACTGGAGGGAATATAAGATGTTGTTCATAGTGTCTATCCTCGCTATTCATTATATTATCTGGACCATGCTTTTTATAGGGCGGTTAAGATACATGATCAGCTGCTCTTATATTGATCTCGGTGTTGCTTTCTTGATACCTATATTCGGACTTCTTTTTGTGCTGGTAAGGACATTGTCTGACAGACATTCCGACAGAGAGGCGGATATTGCAGAGGTGGATCCGCTTATCGATATCAAAGATAAAGAAGCCCGATCCGATAGTACAGAGTATAAATCAGCTTCCTATAACAGTCAGGAAGACCGGGAGTTAACGGAGGAACCAGGCGATATCACAAAAAGTATTGTGATGGATGAAGATGATGTGAGGGAAAAGGTGGTTCCGCTTGAAGAGGCTCTGGTCATCAATGATACGGCAACCCGAAGAGAGCTGCTGATAGATGTGCTGTATTCAGATCCGGAGGGTTATGTACCGCAGCTTTTCAATGCAAAACAGAATGGTGACACTGAGGTGGTTCATTATGCCGCAACCGCTCTGACAGAGATAATGAAGAAATTCGATCTGGAATTTCAGGACATCATGAAAAGGAAATCGGCTGCCCCTCTGGATGAGGAGCTGGATGTGGAATATCGTAAGCTGCTTGAGAGATACATATCAAGCGGTCTGTTGGAGGGAGACGGATTGAAAAACCAGCTTAAGAAATATTCCGGACTGCTGAAAAAGGAGCTGTCAAAGAATAGTGTGAGGGGAAAATGGACTCTTATAAATAAAAAGGCTGATGCGGATCTCAAGCTTCATGATCAGGATGCCCTGGACGAAGACATTAAGTACATGAAAGAGAGGTGGCCGGAAAGAGAAGGTACATACGTAGCTATGCTGCAAAGTGCGATTCTCAGGAAGGACAGGAAAGAAATCAGAAGAACAGTCAGTGAAATAGATGAAAAAGGAATCTATCTTTCGACGGAACTGAAAAGTCTTGTGAGGTTCTGGGGCGAAGACGAAATGGTTTCATAGAAATTCTGATAGTGGGCAGAGGCGTTCCTGCCTCTGCCATGGAGTAGTAGAAGGAAATGGAAAAAGAGACTAGGAAGACCGGCAGAATTAAAAAAATATTGGCACGTATGGAGTTCAGCGGCCTTTTTATATTGGGAATAGTATTCTGCATTTTTTCTGCAGCACTTATTATGGTCCAGGCCAATGTGATATATACCGTGAGGCCGGAGATGCTTTCCCTCATGCCCAAGGAGACTCTCCGTGTTATAAAGAGTGATGATGAAGGTTCAAAACCTACCAACAGTATCCTGAGTAAAAGTAAAGTTGAAAATACCTATGACCAGGGAACCATCCTGATATATGAGGATGGGGATCCCCAGAGCATGAAGGCTATGGAGCTCTGGAATCCGGTGCTTAGCCAGATGAAGATCCCCTATGATACCTGTGAAGTGGGAAACTTTGAAAGCGGGATGCTGAAGGATTATGAGAAAGTAATAGTTGCAATTACAAAATATCCCAAACTGGCAAAAGAAATCATCGCTATAAAAGACTGGGTTACCGATGGGGGAAATCTCATGATTGCTTACCCGCCCGAAACCAGCGGAAGTTTCCAGAGCTTTTATGATCTTCTTGGAATACTTGACAGCGGTGATGCACAGTTCGTGGACGGTCTTCATTTCAATAATGATTTTCTTATAGGCGGATCGGCCCATGATTTCAACATCATCGATGCCTATGATTCTGCATTGGCATATTCCATTAGGGATGACAGTGAAGTATATATGCAGTCCACAGATGAATATCCTGTACCGCTTATCTGGAGAAGAGAAGCAGGAAAAGGCACTGTGGTCATGGATAACTTCGGAATAATAGACAAGGCTTACAGAGGCATCCACAGTGCAGCATACAGTCTTCTCGGTGATTACTGCGCATATCCTGTCATAAACGGCGCGGCGTTTTACATTGATGATTTCCCATCTCCTGTACCGGAGGGGGACAGTAACTTTATTGACAGGGATTACCACATGTCGGTAGCAGATTTTTATTCCCAGGTATGGTGGAATGATATCTATGAACTTGGGAAAAAATACGGAATACATTACACCGGTCTTGTGATAGAGGATTATTCCGACCAGGTGGAAGGAGTGTTTCCGGAAAATCAGGAGATAATGAGATTCAGGTATTTCGGAAATATGCTACTGGACAGTGGCGGAGAGATAGGCATACATGGCTACAATCATATGCCGCTGGTACTCAGGAACTTTGACTATAAGGACCAGTACGACGCATATATGCAGTGGCCTTCAACAGTTGAAATGAAAAAGTCCCTGGAAGAGGTTTTCCGTTTTACGGGAGAGCTTTTTCCTGATGAGGAACTAAAGGTGTATGTTCCGCCTTCCAATGTGCTTTCAGAGGAAGGAAGAGAGATTTTGAATGATACCACCATACGAAGCATCGCAGCAGTATATCTGCCGACGGATATGGCCTATGAGCAGGAATTCGATGTTTCAAAGGATGGAATCATAAATACACCGAGAATCACATCGGGCTGTGTGATAGATGAGTATATGGAGCTTACTGCCCTTTCAGAACTTAATTTCCATTTTGTCAATACGCATTTTCATCATCCCGATGATGTGCTCGATGTGGACAGAGGAGCAGAGCTTGGATGGGCAAAGCTTTACAGCAATCTGAAAAAATATATGGACTGGCTTTATAATTCTGCACCGGACATAAGAAATCTTACCGGTTCGGAGATAGCCGCAGCAGTCCAGAACTATGACATCCTGAAAGTAAAGAGTGAGAAAAAGAATAGTGAGATAAAGTTAGACCTTTCAGACTTTAATGAAGAAGCATGGATGATTGTACGGCTTAACGAGGGGAAAAGCATAGCCGGAATCCGTGGCGGAAGCTACAGCAGGGTAGCTGAAAATATGTATCTCATAAAGTGTGAGGATGAAAGCGTCGAACTGAGTCTTGAGTAGGGGTAGATATGAGAATATGTGTGATTTTGGAGGGGTGTTACCCCTATGTTACGGGTGGTGTATCCACATGGATCCATCAGTACATAAAGGCCATGCCCCAGCATGAATTTGTGATCTGGGCAGTTGCTTCGGATTCCTCCATGAAGGGTAAATTCAATTATACCCTTCCGGAGAACGTGGTTGAGATAAGGGAGGTATTTCTCAACGATGCACTGAAGCTGAGGACAAAACCGAAGAAGTATGATTTTACTGAAGAGGAAATAAAAACACTTCATGATCTTATAAGCTGTTCCGATCCTGACTGGGAAAGGCTCTTTAAGATGTATTCAGAGGATAAAATAGATCCGCTGTCCTTCCTTATGAGCGAAGAATTCCTGAATATCATCACCGGGATTTGTGAAGAGGAATATACCTATACCGCGTTCTCGGATTTCTTTCATACCATAAGGTCAATGTTTCTGCCGGTGCTGTACCTGCTTCATACGGACATACCTAAGGCTGATGTGTATCATGCCATCGCGACAGGCTACAGCGGTATACTGGCAAGACTGGGAAGCTACAAATATCAGGTTCCTTATGAGATCTCAGAGCATGGCATCTATACCCGTGAGAGGGAGGAAGAGATCATAAGAGCAAAGTGGGTGCTCCCTGCCTTTAAGAAATTCTGGGTCCGCTTTTTTTATATGCTCTCCAAGGGAGCCTATGAAAAGGCAACCATGATAACCAGTCTCTTCGGAGGCGCCAGAAGGATCCAGATCGATATGGGCTGTGACCCTGATAAATGTGTGTACATTGGAAACGGCATACACTATGAAAGGTTCAAGGACATAGGTAAAAAGAAGGATGACGGACACGTGAATATAGGCGCGGTACTCAGAATCGCACCCATAAAGGATGTTAAGACCATGATCTATGCGTTTTCCGGAGTTAAGAAAAGGGTGCCCAATGCAAGGCTGTTCATCGCAGGACCTGAGGATGACAAAAAATATGCGGAAGAGTGCTATGACCTGGTAAAGCTGCTGGGAGTAAAGGATGTCATTTTCATGGGTTCCATCGATGTGGTAAAACACATCGGTGACTTTGACTTCACGGTGCTTTCAAGTGTTTCGGAAGGCATGCCTCTTTCTGTACTTGAGTCCTTTGCGGCAGGAAGGCCCTGCGTGACCACTGATGTGGGTAACTGCAGAGAGCTTCTTACGAAGGTTCAGGATGATGACGATTTCGGAAGCTCCGGAATATGCGTGCCTCCGATGGATATACCGGCTCTTACAAATGCCATGACCCTTATGTGTCTGCAGCCTGAGAAAAGGTACGTGATGGGAGTCGCCGGAAGAAGCAGGGTAGAAAAGTATTTCCGCCATGAAGATATGATAACCAAGTATCAGAGAGTTTATGATGAGGTGTTTAAAAGATGGCAGGCATAGGCTTCAGCTTAAAAAAACTCTTCAATAAGAAGGGATTAATGAATCTTTGTAAAGCATACGGATATTCCGGAATAGTGACTGTCGGTCCCATGATTCTGGGAGTTATCCTGCTCACAGGCATATCCAAGCTTTCACAGATAGCGGGACTTCCGGATCATGAAAGGGAGCTTCTTAACTGTATGCTGACCTATACACTTCTGGTTTCGCTTTTTGTGACCACCTGGTTCAACATGGTGATCACCCGCTTTGTGTCAGACATGATCTACAGCGGAAAAAAGGATAAGATCATGCCATCCTTTTATGGGCTTCTGATCATTGAGCTCATAATCTGCGGGATAATGTATCTGCCTTTTCTTGTGGTTTCCGCGGAAAACCCGGCTCAGGTAGTGCTCTGTATGTGGCTGGCCATGGTTCTCATTGTGGCATGGACAGAGATGATATATCTCACGGCCCTTAAGGATTTTAATGCCATAGTTCTCACGTTTACCATATCACTGATGTTTGGTTTCCTGGTGGGGCTTCTTATGGTCCTGTTCGGAAAAGGCAGTGTTGAGAGCCTTATGCTTTGCGTGATAATAGCTTACGGATTACTTTCAGTACAGCAGCTTAAGCTGATGATGGATTACTTTCCGAAGAGCAGAGGCGGTTATTTTACATTTCTTAAGTATTTTGACAAGTATCCTACACTGACTCTTTCCGGGGCCATGGTGAGGATAGGGCTGTTCAGTCATCTGATAGTTATGTACTTCGGTCCGCTGAGAGAACAGGTTAGCGGAGGCTTTTACGGAGCACCTGAATATGATGTTCCTGCTCTTGCCGCATTCTTCTCTCTTATCATAACAACTATCAGTTTTGTTATTTCCGTTGAAGTGAATTTCTATCCGAAGTACAGAGGCTTTTATGGGCTTTTTGCACATCAGGGAGCCATAAGTGATATAAAACTGGCAGGAAAAGAGATGATGGACATGCTTCAGAGAGAACTAATGTACCTTGGCTGTAAGCAGCTGTTTACAACTGTTCTCTTCGTTGTTATAGGTCCGCCTTTTATGGAATTCTTTTTTCCGGGAATCAGTTTACTTTCACTTGCCATCTTCAGATTCCTGTGTGTGGGTTACGGGGTATATGCCGTGGCAAATTCCGTAATGCTCATAGAGCTTTATTTTGAAGACTATGATGGAGCTTTCGTGGGAACCGCGCTTTTTGCACTGGTAAGTACCCTGGCAACTGTATGGCAGATTAATTTCGGGGATGTTCATTATTTTGGAGTCGGTTTTTTTCTTGGAGCGGTGGTTTTCTATTTTTATGCCCTTTTGAGACTTAACTGGTATACCAAGAGACTACCTTATTTTCTGCTTTCAAGACAGAATCTTATACAGGGTACAGAGAAGGGCTTTTTTGTGACACTCAGCAGTAAGCTTGATAAGTTTACGGAAAAGGAAGAAGAGAGGCTCAGAGCAGAAAAAGCTCTGGAGAAGTTTATGAAAAAGGAGGGAATCGGATATTGAAGAAAAGAGTGATTTTCAGATGGCTTTTCGGAATGTGTACCTCCATGCTGATTCTTTCCGGATGCAATTTGAGGGTTCCCGAAGCTGAGATAAACATGGAAACCGTGGCAGTCACAGAGCCCTCCGAAGAAGGGGAAATTACAGTTGATACTGTTGAAAAGACGGTTCCTTCCGATGGAAATCTTGTAGAGAACAAAGATATTTACATGAATGACAAGGATTATTCTGTCATAACCATATATCTTACGGTAACAAAAGGAAATGAAGCTGACAGCAGCAATCATACCTGGCAGGAGGTTAATACCTATTCGGCCTATGACTACCAGAATATGGGAGTGGACCGATACAAGGTAGAGGGTGTTCTTCAGATTGACGAAGAAGGAGAAGGAATAGATTCCGGAGACTTCGGTTACGGTGAAAACGTGCCTAATGTTTCTGTTCAGGTAAGAGGCCAGACCTCATCCAGATCAGTCCAAAAGAACTATAAGATAAGGATAAAGGACGGGAAAGGCGATTTCAGAAATCAGAGGACATTGGATCTGAATAAGCATATGGCACAGCCCTATCGCTTTGAGAACAAGCTATGCTATGATCTTCTGAAAACCATTCCGGAACTGATAGGCGGAAGGACACAGTTCGTTCATCTCTATGTGAAGGATGATACCGAAGAGGGAAGCGAAGATTTCGCGGATTATGGTCTTTATACCATGGTGGAGCAGGTCAACAGAACCTATTTAAAGAATCATGGTCTGGATGAGAACGGACATCTTTATAAGGTATCCTTCTTTGAGTGGAACAAATATGAAGAGGTAATGATGTCAAAGGATGATCCGGAATTTGATCAGTCTAAATTCGACAGCTACCTTGAAGAAAAGGGAGACGGAGATCCTTCAAAGTTACAGGAAGTAATAGAAGAAATCCATAATTATTCAAAGCCTATAGAAAAGATAGTAGAGGAACATTTTGATGAGAGAAATCTTTGTTACTGGATGGCATTCAACATCCTGAACGGTAATGTGGACGTGGGTGCCCGCAATCTGTTTATTTACAGTCCCCTTAATTCCCGGAAGTTTTATATGATCTGCTGGGACATGGATTCAAGTTTTCATAAAAAGTTTAACAAAAGCAAAGGGAGAAGTGACGGTGTATCCTGGGAAACGGGAATGACCAAGTTTTTGGGACTTGCGCTTATAAACCGAATGATGAAGGTGGAAAGATACAGGAACCTGCTTACATACGCTGTTGAGGATCTTTATAAAAATTATGTATCACCTGAGATAGTTAACGAAAAAGCGGAATCCTATTCGGAAATAGTTAAACCCTTTATATTCTCCATGCCCGATGTGGAATTTAAGAGAATAGATACTGAAGAAGTGTTTGACGAGCTGGTTTTGGGACTTGGAGATGAGGTAAGGGATAATTATCTGGAATTTCAGGAAAACATGAAGCGTCCGTGGCCCTTTTTCATAGATATGCCTATCATAGATAAGCAGAATAACAAAACTCTCATAAGCTGGGGCACTTCCTATGATTATAACGGTGAGGAAGTGACTTATGATTATATGATCGCAAAGGATGACCTTTTTCAGGAAGTGATTTATGAAGGGCACGACTTAAAGATACCTCTTGCGGAAACAGATATTCTTGAGCCCGGAAGATATTATCTCAGGGTCACTTCAAAAAATCAGTCAGGGTATACCATGGAATGTTTTGATTATTATGTAAAGAGCAGGATTGGAAAGGTATATGGCTGTTACTGCTTTACGGTTGATAGTGAAGGTAAAGTGCAATATATAGAAAAGGAGAAGGTATGAGAAAAGAGCTTTTTATAAAAAAAGTAATAAAACTTTTTTCACTTTTCTTGCTGTTGTGCCTTCTGGGCTGTGGAAGTGTTTCCGGTACAGCGGAGAAAGATAAGAAAAAACACGGGAATGACAGCTGGTTAGAAGAGTTTAAATACTGGGCATTTCCTCAGGATTATTATGAAAAGGCTTCTCTTAAGGATATGTACCAGGTAAAGGATTACAGAGCCCTTTATGAAGAACCTATGGCCAGGGATGTCCTTTATCTGACTGTGGGAGGAGACGGGAGCTTCGGGGATTCGGAGCACACATGGGAAGAGATAAATGAACATAATCTTTCATGGTATGAGGAGAGAGATGAGGAAGCCTATACCTGCGATGCGTTGGTGCAGTTCGGAAATGAAGACGGACCAACATCCGATGCCTTCGGTTATGGAAGCATGTCTGCCAATGCCACAGTGAAGCTTAGCGGTAAAAAGGCATCCACAAGACAGCAGAAGAGTTACCGTATAAAGATAAATTCCGGTAGCGGCAATGTTTCCGGAATAAAGACATTGGTACTCTCAAAGAGCTTTACCGATCCCTTCCGTTTCACCAATAAGCTTTGCTACGAGCTTATGAGTAAAACTGATGACATGATGTCCGTAAGAACTGAATTTGTTCATCTGTATGTCAGGGATCTCAAGTCGGAAAAGACCAACCTCTTTGTGGATTACGGACTCTATACTCTGGTGGAGACTGTGAACAAAAAGTATCTTTCCAACAGAAATCTCGATAGTTCAGGTGAGCTTTATAAGATAAATGATTTTGACTTCGGACGTCACAGTGATGTGATAATGCAGCCTACTGAGAAGAACTTCGATAAAAATAAATTTGAAGAGCTTCTGGAAGCAAAGGGAAGTGAAGATTACAGCGGTCTCATTGAGATGCTTGACGCACTTAACGGTGGGGACATGTCCATAGAGGATGTAGTGAAGACTTACTTTGATGAGGACAATCTCTACACCTTTATGGCCTTCAATATCCTGATGGACAATAAGAAAACAGATACCGAGAACTTCTATCTGTACAGTCCCATGGGGGTCAATAAATTTTACATTATTCCCTGGGATAATGACGGGGCCTTAAGATCCGATTATGAACTGTTGAGAGATCCTGATTACACCGAGGGGTATGAGAAGGGAATTTATCTCTATACAGATTCGATTCTTTTCAGCCGTATCCTTAAGAGCAGGCATTGTGTGGATAAGCTCAGTGAAAAGATAAAAGAGCTTCATGAATCGGATCTTTCTTCCGAGAATGTATCGAAAAGGGCAAAGAAGCTGGGGGATAAGGTCAAAAAATTTCTTTACAGAATACCGGACTCTTCTTATGCGAGAGTTACCGAAGAGAATTACGATAAGCTCCTTGAGATGATACCGGAGCAGATTGAGAAAAATTACTATGCTTACTATGATTCACTGGAAACTCCATGGCCTTTTCATATAAATGATCCTGAGTTAAAGGATGGACATGTGATCATAAACTGGGATGAATCTTCAATGATCAATGGGAAAATAAGCTATGATGTGGAGATTTCCGATTCATGGTCATTTAACAGTAAACTTGCTCAGGGAACAGATCTTGAAGATACGAAATTTGATGCCGGAAAACTCGCTCCCGGACAGTACTTTGTAAGGGTATATGCAAAGAGCGATAACGGAACAGGCCTTAAGCAGGAAGCATTCGAATACTATAACACTGAAAAGAAGACGACAGTGCACGGAGTACTTTGCTTCTATGTAAAGGAAGACGGAACTGTGGTGAAGTCGACTTTCCAGGAAGAATGACAGGAATTCAGAAAAGAGAAGTTTGAAAATGAACTTTCAGACTTGTTTGGTGGGCCATATACGAATCAGCTAAGAGATTCGTGTATGACCCATGGAGGCTAAAATGGAGGACAAAAAACCTATATACAGGAATGAATGGAAGTATGTCATTTCACGAAAAGAGGCGGAGCTTCTGAAGAGAAGGCTGAGACCTTTGCTGCATCTGGATCCGCACGCCTCTCAGGATGGATATGAGATACGAAGCCTGTATTTTGATGATTATAAAAATACGGCCTATGTGCAGAAGCTCATGGGTGTTTATGCCAGAAAGAAATGGCGTATAAGGATATATAACTACAGCGATAAAAAGATATCTCTTGAAAGAAAGAAGAAGAGCGGAAGTTATATCTTTAAGGAATCCGTGGATATTTCCAGGCAGGAATTTGATAGTATCATGGATGGCGATTACGGCTTCCTCCTTAAGAGAAAGGAGAACCTCTGCGGGGAGTTCTATGCTGAATGTGTCATGAATCTATTGAGACCCAAGCTCATAGTTGATTACATGAGACTCCCTCTGATACTGGATGAGGGTACCGTGAGGATCACTTTTGACAGTGAGGTGGCGGCTGCAGTCGGTGGATTCGATATATTTGATGAGACTCTTCCCAAGCTTCCGGTTATAGAGCCGGATGTGGAGGTACTGGAGGTCAAGTATACCGAATTCCTTCCTCAGATCATAAAAGAGGTACTGCCTCTTGACGGAGAAGAATTTGTGGCTTTTTCAAAATATGTGTCCTGCTACGATGCGGCACATCATCTTACGGATGTGACTGCGGGACTCAGTAAGACAGTATTGATGTAAAGCATCTTGATGAAGATTAATTCCTTAGAGACGGAGAATATAAAATGAACGCAAAAGACTATTTTAAAAAATCGGTACTTAAGAACTTTGTGGCAAACAATGCCATAACCCTGGACTTTATCATTACGGCTGTAATTGCCATGGTGATAGCCATACTTCTCGGATTTGTGATATACCGGATCTATAAGAAGTATTACGGCGGAGTAGTATATTCATCTTCCTTTGCCATGACTCTCGTTGGTATGACCATACTTCCATGTGCACTTACTCTTGCCATAAGCAGTAACATCGTTATTTCGCTTGGTATGGTGGGTGCCCTTTCCATCGTAAGATACAGAACAGCCATAAAGGATCCTATGGATCTTTTGTATATTTTCTGGGCCATATCAATAGGAATCATAGTTGCGGCTCATATCTATCCCCTCGCACTCATAACCATGGTGGTGATGTATGTACTTGTGAGACATTTCTACATTAAAAAGAAGGAAGGTGTCATCTACATACTTGTGGTTCACTATGAAGGTGAAGAGACAGGTGCAGAGGTACTTAAACAGCTTGGAAACCGTAAGTACCAGATCAAGTCAAAGACCCTGAGAAAGGGAAGAGCAGAGCTCACTGTCGAGATCATGTCAAAGCCTGAAAACATGCCTTTTGTTGAAAAGATAGCGGAGCTTGAGGGCGTAAATGACGTAAACCTTATTCAGTATAACGGGGAGTACAATGGGTAAAAGGAAAAGCTATGCCATCCAGTATGCCATGATCCTGATTCTGGGAGCAGCCATTGCGGGGATAATGTACTATATGGTTCACCGTTCCGGGCTTAACTTCGATGTGACCTATGCTCCGGACTATACAATTACGGACAATCCT
The DNA here is from genome assembly GCA_017940955.1 of Oribacterium sp. The sequence continues at coordinate 10,627 of JAGAXP010000089.1, read as the reverse complement.
CTTATGGGATTTGCACCGGATGCTGAAAATGAGATTCAGTGTGAAGAAGCCAATATGGTATATATCCCTCTTACCTGGGCAGAGTGGGAACCGGCGGAAGGTAAATTTGACATAGAGGGTGTCGAGAAAAAATATCATATAGAAGAATGGAAGAATAAGCATAAGCATGGAGTGATACGTTTTATATGTGATATTCCGGGGGACGAGGAGCATATGGATATACCTGAGTGGCTCTACCAAAAGACCCCGACGGGAACATTCTACGATACCGAGTATGGTAAAGGATATTCACCGGATTATGCTGATGGGGTCTTCAGGAAGTACCATGATCTGGCGCTTAAGGAACTGGCCAGATACTGCAACAGGGACTTTTTCATCTCCTTTGTTCAGCTCGGAAGTCTGGGGCACTGGGGAGAGTGGCATGCAAAGGACGATAGCCACAGCTCCCTGATGCCGAATGCAGATGTTTGTGCCGAGTATGCGGAACTGTATTCCACAAGCTTTGCGAATTCGAGACTTATGACCAGAAGGAATTATGATTTTTCTGTTGAAGGAGCAATGGGTGTCTTCAATGATATGGTGGGAGACAGGCATGATACGGAGGAATGGCTTGACTGGATAAAAGAAGGGGGGACTCAGGAGACCTCGGGAAAGCAGCTGAAGCTTAGTCCCGCACCGGATATAGGAAAGATAAGTCCTGTTGGAGGAGAGTTCACCAGCGGCACCCCTATGGATAAGATCCTTACAGAGGATTTCGGCGGAGTGCTTGAGGATATTTCGGATTCCCGGATGACCTTTATAGGCCCCATGGTGCCTGATCTTACGAACGAGAATTATAAGCTTCAGGAAGAATCAATACTGAAAAGAATGGGATACAGAATATATCCTTCAAGACTCAGTGCCCATTATGATTTTTCGCAGAATAAGATAAACCTGGATATCTCCTTCAGGAACGCGGGAAATGCAGGATTTTTCTTCGACTGGCCGGTGACTGTATATGTATTTGACAAGGACGGGAAACGTATTTTCTGGCAGGGACTTGAAATGGATATCAGGAAGCTGAGTGCAGATGAAGATCTTACGGGCTCCGTGTCCATTCCTTATGCGGATGAAATCAGGGATGAGTTCTATATAGGTGCGGCCATAACGGATTACAGCGGTAAGGAAAACATTGAACTGGCCATAGATTCGGAAGAGGAAGCAGAGTATGCAGACGGCGTAAGACTGCTTTACCATTACAAAAGAAATGAGGATTGAGAAATTCTGTAAAGAGAGGAGCATTGGCCTTTAAAGGGGCAGTGCTCTTTTTTGCGGTATAGGGTATGATTAAATAATAACAGGACTGATTGTAATTTCTGTTATAGCCACAGTTTATAGCTCATTATCATTTATCCCTAATTGATTAAAGGCTTTTCATATAATAAAATCTTTGTTACGTATCTTTTGAGACTTCTTATGTCTACAGACTCTTTAGATAAAGGAAATCAAAAGATTTCGTAAAAGGATGGTGGGTGAAAGACGTCGAACCCGCGATCATTAAGATGAAAAACAGCCGCCCGGGCGGCATCCGCAGTGAATCTGCGGAACAATGGAGGTTTAATGGCTAAGGGTGATAATATCATCCGGTTGGTGAACATGGGCAAGACATTCCATACAAGTTCAGGGGATGTGCTTGCTCTTGATGATATCAATCTGGATATCAAGGAGGGTTCCGTTCAGGGAATCATCGGACTTTCCGGTGCAGGAAAGTCGACACTGGTACGTTGTATAAATTATCTTGAGGTGCCTACCAGCGGCAAGGTCATCTTTGAGGGAAAGTCTCTCGGAGACCTGTCGGATAAAGAAGTCAGGGAAGCCAGAAGAAACATGGGCATGATTTTCCAGCAGTTCAATCTTCTGGACCAGAGAAATCTTCTTTCGAATGTCACCTTCCCACTTGAAATAGCCGGTGAAGACAAGAAAAAGGCAAGAGAAAGAGCCATGGAGCTTCTTAGACTCGTAGGGCTTGAGGAAAGAAGCAGGAACTATCCGGCCCAGCTTTCGGGAGGACAGAAGCAGAGAGTCGCTATTGCCAGAGCTCTTGCGACAAATCCGAAGGTTCTTTTGTGCGATGAGGCCACATCCGCTCTTGACCCGAAGACCACAGCTCAGATCCTCGATCTTCTGAAACAGATCAATAAGGAGCTTGGCGTAACGGTCATAGTGATCACTCATCAGATGTCTGTCATTGAAGCAATTTGTGACAATGTTGCAATCATAGATCACAGTCATATAGCGGAGAGCGGTCCTGTTTCGGAGGTATTTAACAATCCAAAGACCGAAATAGGAAAGAGACTTATACTTGGAGACGGTGATGCGGATTCGGTCAAGCCGGTGATCTTCGGTGAGAGCAGCAACAATAAGATACGAATAGTATTCGACGGCCACTCCGCACATCAGCCCATACTTTCGGATATGATTTTAAGCTGTAAGGTTCCGGTGAACATCCTTTTTGCCAATACAAAGGAGGTTGAAGGACAGGCTGTTGGACAGATGATAGTGGAGCTTCCGGATGACGATAATGATGGTGAGAAGATAAGACAGTATCTTAAAGACAACAATATTATATTTGAGGAGGTGGACTAATGGATGCAGCATCAATTTCCATGTATATAGAGGAGACCTGGTCTACCATTTATATGACACTTATCTCCAGTGCCATTTCCTATCTCATAGGAATACCTCTCGGAGTGATCCTGGTGGTCACAGACAAGGACGGAATAGCTCCCTGCAGTGCGGTGCATACGGTGCTTGGCGTTATCATTAACATCTTCCGTTCAATTCCATTCCTGATCCTTTTGGTCATGGTGCTTCCCATTACGAAGTTCCTGGTGGGCACGACCCTCGGACCAAAGGCTATCATTCCGCCGCTCATCATTGCCTCTGCTCCCTATATCGGAAGAATGGTAGAGTCTTCACTTAAGGAAGTGAGCGCCGGTGTAATTGAAGCCGCCAAATCTATGGGAGCAAGCAACTGGCAGATCATTTACAAGGTTCTGATACCAGAGGCCAAGCCAAGCTTACTTGTGGGTGCAGCCATCTGTATCACAACTATCCTGAGCTATTCCGCGATGGCAGGCTTTGTCGGAGGAGGCGGACTCGGAGCCATAGCTCTGAATTACGGTTATTACCGTTATAAGACAGACATCATGATGATTGCGGTCATTATTCTGGTCGTACTCGTACAGATCATTCAGGAAATCTGGATGCGTCTTTCAAGAGCCACAGACAAGAGAGCAAGAAACTGATAAATCTATATATTTTAGCCGGGCTTTGTGGATTTAATCCCATGAAAGTCCGGAATAAAATAAAAGTTGCAAGCCGGAACAGGAATCCGGCACGGAAAGGATACGGAGATATCCTGATAGTGAAGAAAAGTCTTTGCTTTAATAAGGGTACGGAGACTTTTCAAAAGGAGGAGAGATTATGAAGAAAAAGATCACATTGGCACTTGCGGCAGTTCTTGCGGCAGCTTCTCTCGCAGCCTGCGGTTCATCAGCGGCGCCTGCATCCACAGAGGCGGCAAAGACAGAAGCAGCGCAGGAGACAACTGCGGAAGCTGAGACTCAGGCTGAGGGTGAGAAGACAACAGAGGCTGCTTCACAGGAGCCTGTAACCGTAAAGATCGGTGCTACACCAAGCCCTCATGCTGAAATCCTCGAGCATGCAAAGGATGCTCTTGCCGCAGCAGGTATCAATATCGAAATCGTGGTTTACAATGATTACGTTCAGCCAAATCTCGCTGTAGATCAGGGTGAGCTTCAGGCCAACTATTTCCAGCATCAGCCATACCTTGATGATTTCAACAAGGAGAACAACACTCATGTGACATCAGTTGGTGCCATTCATTATGAGCCATTTGGAATCTATGCAGGAAAGTCAAATGATCTTTCTGCAATTGCAGACGGAGCACAGATCGCTGTACCTAACGATACAACAAACGAGGCACGTGCTCTTCAGCTCCTTCAGGCAAACGGAATCATCACTCTTAAGGAGGGTGTAGGTCTTACAGCTACAAAGCAGGATATCACTGAGAATCCTCATAATGTTGAGATCCTTGAGGTTGAGGCTGCTCAGATCCCAAGATCAATGGAGTCTGTTGATTTTGCATGCATGAACGGAAACTATGCTATCGATGCAGGCTTCAAGCCATCAGATGCACTTGTACAGGAGGATGCTTCTTCAGAGGCTGCCCAGACCTTTGCAAATGTGATCGCGGTAGCAGAGGCGGATAAAGATCAGGAGTGGGCAAAGAAGCTTGTAGAGGTTCTTCAGTCAGAGGAGGTTACAAGCTACATAACAGACACCTACGAGGGCGGCGTTATCCCTATTAAGTGATGAGCTTCCTCCGTCGATACAAGATATTGTATGTAGACATCTGAATATAAATGTTATAAACTCTCCGGGTGGCAGTGCCAGCCGGGGAGTTTTTCTATATATAGTGGTTTTTGGATGGGAATAATTCTTTGAACACTTAATGTAGTTAAATCAATATGGCAATTTCCACAAAACAGTACCGGAAATCGTAAATAGTGGCCGGAACCGCCAAATTACTTGTTATGAAGCCTGTTTTTGCCCGAAAATACGTAGGTCCCGGATGGTGTGAAAATTTACTGAAATTCTCTGTTTTCTACAAAAAAGTGACTTTTTTGATTTGACTATTTCATTTCGTCGTGAATAGTAGTATATTTATTTCAGACACAAGATATAGTACTTAAGTCAAAGATAAAAACAATATTTGGTGAAGCGCAAAATCAGAAAATAAATATTTTTTGTAAGATGATTTGATTGAAACTTCATTATTATCAGATTACATAACAAACAGATTTCAAGTCGTCGTAAGTTACTTCGATTTGTTTTTTTTCGCGATAAGGTCGTTATGCGGCAGCCGGGAATATTCGGGCGGACAGAAGACATTCAACGCGAAATCGGGCAGGGTGCTTTTCCCTGCCCGGTTTGAGGGGATTATTATAAAGGGGAGATGCAAAGATGACAGAATCAAAAGAAGCTGTAAAGCAGAATGTAATCAAGCGTAACGGAAAGGAAGTTCAGTTCGATCTTACCAAGATCGCAAACGCTATCCGTAAGGCAAACAACGAAGTAGAGCCTATCTACCAGATGAATGAGTACCAGATCATGGGAGTTGCCGAGAACGTTGCCAACAAGTGTGCAAAGCTCAATCGTGCCGTATCGGTTGAAGAGATCCAGGATATGGTAGAGACAGGTATCATGGAGATGAGAGGCTATGAGGTGGCACAGAAGTATGTGCGTTATCGTTATAAAAGAGAGATAGCCCGTAAGTCCAACACAACGGATGACGATATTCTTTCACTTATCGATCAGTCCAATGAGGAGCTCAAGCAGGAGAATTCAAACAAGAACCCTGTAATCAACTCAACCCAGCGTGACTATATGGCAGGAGAGGTATCAAGGGACCTTACAAGACGTCTTCTTCTTCCCGAGGATATCGTGAGAGCACACGAGGAAGGCATTATCCACTTCCACGATGCTGACTATTATGCACAGAAGGAGCACAACTGTGACCTCATAAACCTTGAGGATATGCTTCAGAACGGTACTGTCATTTCCCAGACCATGATCGAGAAGCCTCACAGCTTCTACACAGCCTGCAATATCACAACACAGATCATTGCACAGGTTGCTTCAAACCAGTACGGCGGTCAGTCATTCACACTTTCACACCTTGCTCCTTTCGTAGACATTTCCCGTCAGAAGATAAAGAGTCAGGTTATGGAAGAGAACAGCGAGGCCGGGGTTCAGATGACAGAAGATCAGGTGAACAGGGTCGTTGAGAAGAGGCTTCACGAGGAGATCACCCGTGGTGTTCAGACCATACAGTATCAGCTTATCACTCTTATGACATGTAACGGCCAGGCTCCTTTCGTTACTATGTTCATGTATCTTGATGAGGTTCCTGAGGGACAGACAAGAGACGATCTTGCCATGGTCATCGAGGAAGTTCTCAAGCAGAGAATGAAGGGCGTTAAGAACGAGAAGGGTGTATGGATCACACCTGCGTTCCCTAAGATCATCTACACACTTGATGAGGACAATATCTATCCTCAGTCAAGATACTATTACCTTACAGAGCTTGCTGCCAAGTGCACAGCCAAGAGAATGGTACCAGATTACATCTCCGCAAAGAAGATGATCGAGTACAAGGGCGATGTATATCCATGCATGGGCTGCAGATCCTTCCTTACACCGGATAACGAGCAGAATGATGAAGGTCTCTGCGATGCCGGCAACAAGTCAAACAGCAAGACCTATGAAGAAGGAAAGCACAAGTATTACGGACGTTTCAACCAGGGTGTTGTTACCATTAACTTAGTTGATGTGGCATGTTCATCTCACGGTGACATGGATATGTTCTGGAATATCTTTGATGAGAGACTTGAGCTCTGCCACAGAGCACTGAAGCTCCGCCATGAGAGACTCATGGGAACAACCTCAGATGTTGCACCTATCCTCTGGCAGTACGGAGCTCTTGCGAGACTTAAGAAGGGAGAGAAGATTGACAGACTTCTTTTCGGAAACTATTCGACCATTTCTCTCGGGTATTCAGGCCTCTATGAGATGTGTGTGCGCATGACAGGAAAATCACACACAGATCCTGAGGCAAAGCCATTTGCACTTAAGGTAATGCAGCACATGAATGACAAGTGCGCAGAGTGGAGAAAGGCAGAGAACGTAAGCTATTCACTTTACGGAACACCTATGGAGTCCACAACCTACAAGTTCTCCAAGGCTCTTCAGAAGAGATTCGGAATCATCAAGGGAGTTACAGATCATAACTATGTAACCAATTCTTACCACGTAAATGTCCGTGAGAAGATTGATGCTTTCACAAAGCTTAAGTTTGAGGCTGATTTCCAGAAGCTTTCACCGGGAGGAGCTATCTCCTACGTTGAGGTTCCTAACATGCAGAACAACATCCCTGCAGTTCTCAGTGTCATGAAGTTTATCTATGACAACATCATGTACGCAGAGCTCAACACCAAGTCAGATTACTGCGAGTGCTGCGGTTATGACGGTGAGATAAAGATTGTTGAGGATGATATGGGTAAGCTTGTATGGGAGTGCCCTAACTGCGGAAACCGTGATGAGAGTAAGATGTCGGTAGCCAGAAGAACCTGTGGCTATATCGGTACACAGTACTGGAACCAGGGAAGAACCCAGGAGATTAAGGACAGAGTGCTTCACCTTTAAGACTTTTTGAAAACCGGCCAAGAGAATTGTGTCACAATTCCTGGCCGGTTTTCTTTGCAAAAAAGCACGAAAATGATTGCATAGTATCATGTTAAACCGATATAATAGTTTGGTTATATTTTATAAAAATAAAAAAAGATTTAAGGAATAGTTATGAAGATTGGTTTTTCAGAAATTGTCATCATTTTCATCGTCGCCCTGATCGTCATCGGCCCTGATAAACTTCCGGAATACGCAAGGAAGTTGGGAGAGGCATTGAAACAGTTCCGAAATGTATCCAGTGATCTGACAAAGGATATCAAAGAGACTGTTATTGAGCCATTGGAGGAGGCACAGAAGCCTATAAGAGAGGCACTGCAGCCCATGACAGAAGCGGCAGATGATATCAAGAAAAACATCACTGAAGTGAAGACCACGGTCAACAATATCGGAAAGACAACTCCGAAGAAGGCTGAGCCGGTAAAGGAAGAGGTCAAAGAGAAGGCCGCTGAAGAAGCTAAGGAAACAGCCGAAGAAACAAAAGAGGCAGCTGAAGACACTAAGGAAACAGCCGAAGAAACAAAAGAGGCCGTTGAAGACGCTAAGGCAGCAGCTGAAGAAACAAAGGCAGCAGCTGAAGAGGTAAGGAAAGCAGCTGAGGAAACAGGTGCTTCTCAGGAAGAGAAGGTTACAGAAACTGTTGAAAACCAAGATGCCGTTGTAAAAGAAGTATCCGGAGCAGCAGACACGGCGGAAGAACCTGAAGGTAAGGTATAATAAAAAAGGAACTGTGACTCTGTCACTTTCCTATATACATGAAAATTTGCAGTAAAACTGCTTTTGAAAAGGAGATAATCATGAGAATCGGAACACAGGAATTAATAATCATACTTGCAATCGTAGTAATAGTATTTGGACCTACACAGATTCCAAAGCTTACAAAGATGTTCGGTAAGTCTGTAAAGAGCTTCCGTGACGGTGTCAGCGAGGCTGATGAAGAAGAGAAGAAGGACGAGATCAAGGTAAGCGAGACAAAGGCAGCTGAGGATGAAAAGAAGGACTGAAAACAGTGAAAACGGCGGGGAGATGACTCTTTCGGGGCATCTCACTGAATTAAGAAACCGTATCATAGTCATCATCGTCGTGCTGATAGTCGCCATGCTGGTAGGACTGCATTATGCTGAATCCATCATAACAGCTCTTCTCGATATAGGCCGGGCAAGAGGCTACCAGTTTGTATATCTGGCCCCACAGGAGATGCTTATACAGTACTTCTCACTGTCACTTGTTTTTGCGGCGCTCATAGGGCTTCCCATTATTTTTTATGAGGCCTATCAGTTTATGAGTCCGGGACTCAGGCATACCGAAAAGATATTCATGATGCTTGCCATCATCTTCGGTATGATCTTCGGATTTCTGGGGATACTTTTTGCCTACAAGATACTCATTCCGTTCATGCTCTACTTCCTTCTGGATATGAGTAAGGGTGTTAATGTTTCCGCGGCTATCAGTGTGGGAAATTATGTTTCATTTCTGATGACTATATTTATCATATTCGCAGTGCTTTTTGAATTTCCTGTGGTTTCGGTTCTGCTTTCACAGCTCGGAATCATAAAGGTTCAGTGGATGAGAAAGGCCCGTAAGGTGATGATAGTTCTCATCTTCATTATGGCAGCTATAGTAACTCCGCCGGATATAGTATCTCAGGTGATGGTGGCACTTCCGATGCTTCTTTTATATGAATTAAGTATCATTCTTTGTACTGTTTTCAGTGTATTCAAAAGGAAAGAGAAGAAAACGGAAACTGAAGAAGACGGTGCGTCGGATGAAGATACGAGCCCTGAGGAAAGTACAATTTAAAGAAATTTTTTTGAGCCGCAGGGATAAAAACCTGCGGCTTTGTGTTAAAAAAGATATGAAAGACAGAGGAAGGAGAAAAGTATGCACTACGCAGAGATAAAACATTTTGATATAGCCAATGGCCCCGGAGTCAGGCTCAGTCTTTTTGTTTCAGGCTGTACACATAAGTGCCCGGGCTGCTTTAATGTAGTGGCATGGCCCTTTGATTACGGCATGGAATTCACGAAAGAGGTAGAGGACCGTATACTTGAGGAGCTTTCGGACGATGCCTATCAGGGTATGACACTTCTTGGGGGAGAGCCTTTTGAACCTGAAAATCAGAGGGGGCTTTTATCTCTTATTACCCGATTTAAAGAAAGATACCCCAAAAAAGATCTCTGGATATTCTCTGGATATCTTTTTGACGAGGATATGCTGGGATGGATGTCTGAAAAGCTTCCGGAGACAAGAGAGATACTTAAACGAGCAGATGTTATAGTTGACGGTGAATTCAAACAGGAGCTTAAAGACATAACTCTTCTGTACAAGGGATCTTCAAACCAGAGAACCATCGATGTGCAGAAATCTCTTTCGTCGGGAGAGATCGTGCAGTGGGATCCGGGAGAAGGCACAACGGTGTCCAAAACTACTCATCTTTAAAGACTGTGACATGCCGCTATATCCTTTTTGAAGCTTATATCGCATGCTGATCAGAGAGGCTTTATGCAGCCGGTAATTAAATCTGTACGATGTTACGAAAAAATAATGCAAAAGCATTAATGAAAGAAAGCTAAATGCCGATAAGAACAATAGAAAGCCTGTTATTTTAGGGAATTCTATTAGTAATTCCTGCAATTTTTAATCATACAAAGCAGGAGGCGGTATGAGTAACTCTGAAAAAAAAATCAAAAAAAATGGCAGCAGACCTTATGTAAGTCTTGCTGTTCGTATCCCCGCAATTATTGCAGCGGCTGTATTTGTTGTAGTTGCCATCATTTGTATTGCGTTTGGTATTATGACCTTCCGTAATGTGGACAATATGGCCAAGGACCAGTTCAGAAACATAGCCGGGCAGAATGTTCTTACAGTCCAGAAGTATATGAACGGTATGAATATCTATGCGGATGCCCTGGGCAGCAGTGTCCTGAATTATGAGAAGCTGGGGCGTGAGGCCGGAGAGGATGCAATAGTATCGGCGCTTAAAGAAGCCGTCAGCTCCGGAAAGATATTCTCGGCATATTTTGCATTTGAGCCCAACGGACTTTTCGCTGATACTCCAGAGGGTCTGTCCTATTATGTATATCCCAGCGGCAGTGATATAAAAACAGACATACTCTTCGATTATGCTACCTACAGCGGGGAGGATTATTACGCCCCCACAAAGGCGACGCAGAAGACACATATTACGGCACCTTATGCTTATGAGCTTACCGACGGATCTACGGTGTATCTCATTACGTTAAGTACACCTATACTTAGAGACGGTCAGTTCATAGGCGTTGCCAACTGTGATATGCTTCTTGATACACTGGGAACACTT
>JAGAXP010000088.1 GCA_017940955.1 Oribacterium sp. | reverse complement strand
TTCGTCAGGCTACGATTTCGCTATCCCTTCTTCTCGCCTACACCTCGCGATGTAAACCTTGGGAGTCGCTCTGGGGTTCGTCGGCAACTACGCCCTTTGTGGATTTTCACCACAGATTGACGGCATGCCCGTCATACGCATGAACCCGCGATTCCTTTCGGAGCCGCGGGTTTTTCTATACCGGCATATTTACAATGTCGTGATTTTTCAGTTTCCTTTCAGATTGGGATGCTAGATTATGCGAAAATCAAATTTTTAAAACGCCGATATAAACATTGGTGTACCGAATATCTTTTGATCTGAAAGGATTTAAGACTATGAAGAGAAAAAACATCCAGGCTCTATCCTGTGTTTTAGCAGTGGCACTAAGCGCCTCAAGCCTTAGTGCCTGCAGTACATCAGCAGTACCCGAAGCAACAACAGCTGCCGGAGCAGAGAATTCTCAGGACGCTTCCGAGAAGAATACTGATGACGCGAGCCCTGAGGCTCCAAACGGTCCTGATGGCGCTCCTATGGGGGAAGCCCCTGAGGGAATGCCGGGAGGCCCGGGAGGTATGCCCGGTTCGCAGGAAACAAGCACAAAGGTTTCAGTAACCGAGGGCGACTGGTCCTTTGATGTCATAACAACAGGCGAGGGTGAAAATAAAAAGGTCACAAGTACCATCACCTACTATGCAGGTAAAGAGGATGCGGTTGTTATCATCCCTTCAGTTCTCGGAGGTGCTCCTGTAACCGAGATCTCTGCCCAGGCATTCGGTCACCACAGCGAGATCATGGCGGTTTACGTTCCGGATACTGTTACAACAGTTTCAGAGTGGGCATTCTATGACCTTAACACTGCCACCATCATTTCCTTTGCGAACCCTGATGTAAACATTGACGACGCGGCCTTCCAGTCCAGCGGCAATGCGGTTCTCTATCTGCCGGAAGGCACTTCACAGACTAAGGCAGGGGGCAAGGAGGTTGTAAGCGCCGGTACAGAGCTTATCACCGTTTCCCTTGAGAATCCCGAGGCGGCAGCCATAGCCGGAGGAACTTACCTCAATGTTTCATCCGACAAAACCTACTCTATTTCAACAGATGATATCACTGCCATAGCAGTAAGCGCCAGCGGTGAAGAATCAGATGTCTCGGTTTCCGGTTCCACTGTAACCTTCTCCGGTGAAGCTTACGTTGCGGAAGAGGAAAAGGCTGAGATTAACGAAGAGTTTAAGGATTCTGTAAAGGAAGCAGACCTTACAAAGACTCTCTGGTACCTGTCCGAGGATGATGCAAAGGAGCTTAAGGAAAAGATCGAGTCAGACGAGTCTTACAGCAAGCTTAAGTCAGTTCTTAAGTTTGAAGAGGGCTACTATATAAACGGTGACAAGGTAACTCTTGATGAGAATGTCAAAGCCTATGATGTAAAAACCGGAGAAGAAATAGAAAAGGATTCCATAACAGGTGCATTCCCGGCAACAGGCTCAGGAAACTACCGTTACATGAGCTATGAGGACACTGACAATGACGGGGACGTAGACATTATCTACTACTCACCTTACAGTGTTAACTACTCCTACAATTCCACAGTAATAAAGAGTGATAATGAGAATCTTGATGGTCTCTCCGCAAGAGATACACTGAATCCTGTCTACTTAAGCTTTGCAGACAGTGTTATAAAGGCAAGCGGTGAGGCGGAGGATGTGAAGGAGGATGACCTCACCATAGATACAGCAAAGGACGGTGATGCCATCGGTGCAGAAGCAAACGAGGAGCGTTCTCTTGTGTGGGCTGACGACTACGCAAGCATCACTGTTTCACATATAAACGGAACATCAACAGCAAGCGCAAACTGGGCGAAGATGTCTTACCTCACAGGTCTTTCAAGCTACAATGTTGAGATCGCCATGGAGTGGGGCATGAATGCACTTCTTTACGCAACAAACGGCGGTATCGTCACAGTGGGCAGCACTGACGGCGAGAAGAGTACCTTCTACGCAAACGGAGACGGGGCCAACGGCGTCATCGCGGGAGGCTCGGGAACCAAGACCGGCGAAAGTGATGCCAAGTCCGATACAGCTTCTGTTTATGTTTACAATGCAGACTTCACTCTCGAAGGCTGGAACAACCATGTGGCAGACGTAGTTTACGGAGGATATGCATACCTTGAGGATGTAACCGGTACAACAGGTATCGACGGAAGCTATTCAGTAGGTCAGGCTTCAGCCCTTGCCAATGACTTCGGTAACGGCGTTGTTGATGTAAAGAACTTCTCAGCAACTGTTTTCGGTAACCGTTCAGCCGGCGCCTATGTTATCGGAGGCGGTGTCATAACTGCAGAGGACTCAAGCTTTATTTCAAAGGCCGATGCCGCAGCAGTTATCGCATCAGGCGGAACTTACAAGATGAAGAACACTCTTCTTGATGGCACAATGGGTATCAAGAACCGCGGAGGCATCAATACCGATTCAACTTCGATTTTTGATAATGTTATCGTCCGGGCAGCAAAGAACATGTCAAACTATGTCACAGGCGCAAAGGCAAAGGCTGCTATGGAAGCATGGGAAAAGGCAAGCGGAAGCACTGAGCTTATGCACTATATGATGAGCGATGCCGGCATGACCATAGGACAGCTTTGCGAGAATTACGATGTTTCGGATTCAGCAAAGAAGGAGCTTCTTGAGACATTGAGCGAGATAGCAGGTGAGACATACACAGAAGATACGAAGTTAAGAAGCTCTGTACTTGATAACACCTACTATAACTACTCAGCAGGAGCATATACAGGAACCACAGACTATTCAGATATTCCTTACCTTGTAGTGGGCAGCGCCTACGGCGGAACTGTAAGCTCTGTAATGGAATTTGAGGCAGCAGGAGAGAACCTTCTCTTCACTAACTCAAAGTTTGAAAATACAAACGGTGATGATTATAACTACCTTATCGCATCAGAAGCAGGTTCTGCGCCTGTAATCACATTTGAGGATTCTGACGCATCAGGTATCATCTGGAATGAAGGTGATATCGAAAGAGTAGTTGAAGGCATGAGCGGAAGCCGTTCATCATCACTCACAGTAACCTTCAAAAACTCTGACTTCACAGGTTCCTTCGCAGACGGTTCTAACGGTCTCTGGGATGTGGAGGGTCTCAGCTACACAAATTCAAAAGGTGAGATCACAAGCCTTAACGGAAACTACTACGGTGCAGAAGGAAACTACGGCATAAGTGCAGCCTTCTCCGGTGACTCTGTATGGACCGTAACTCACGATTCCTACCTGGGAAGCCTCACCATCGAGGATTCGGCTTCCATCACAGCGCCTTCAGGATATAAGCTTTCGATGACAGTAGATGGTAAGAAGACTGACATCAAGGCAGGCACATATACAGGAAAGATAGTGATTACTGTTTCGAAGGCATAAAGGAAAATATTTCTTTTCAACAAGCATAAAATAGAACCACAAATATACAAAGTATTATATTTGTTTTATTTGTAAGGGCCTCCTTTAAATGATATGTTATGATGTAAGTGTCAAAAATTTATGATACTCACATCATGTTATAACCATATCCTAAAGGAGGCTTTTGTCATGATTAATAAAAATGCTCCATTGTTGCCTGATGAAATACTGAACAGGGTAAAGAAATTAAGTGTCGCCCTGATTCTGGACGGAGTCAAGAAGTCAAAGATCTCCATACCCATGGACGGATGTATGTGTGCTGAGATGAAGCCTGTCGGAACAACCAGACTTATGGCAGGTACAGCCCTTACTGTGGAAACTGAAGACGGAGATAATCTTCCCATCAATATCGCCGCCTATACAAGATCTCTTGAAGGTTATGTTATGGTGATAGACGGTAAAGCATATAAAGACAGGCCTTATATCGGAGATCTTTTTGAAAGAGCCTGCAAGGCCATGGGACTTTCCGGTATAGTTGTAAATGGCTATTCAAGGGACTCCGAGGAAACAAAAAAGCTTGATTTTCCTGTATATTCACTGGGGATACTTCCCAGAGGTCCTGTGAGAAAAGGCGAAGGAAACATTAACACTGACATCCACTGCGCAGGTGTTGAAGTAAAACCCGGTGATCTGGTGGTGGGAGATGCAGACGGAGTTTGTGTTATTCCAAGAGAGTATATAGAAGTGGTGCTTGAAAAGGCCGAAGAAAAGCTTGAATACGAAGAAAAGAGAGTAGCACTGATAGAAAGCTATGCCGAAGCACTGAAAAATGGAGAGGCACTGCCTGAGCTTGCCCCAAAGGAAGTAATTGAGATAAGAGAAAGACTGGAACAGTAGAGGGAATAATTGACATTTTCTCTGATTCTATCTACTTTTTATTAATGCCTATATGTATATTCTTACAGGAATAACAATAGAAAATGCTCAATATAAAATTGAAATCATGGGAGGACTATATGAGAAAGATACTTGTTGTGGTAGACATGCAAAAGGACTTTGTTGATGGGGCACTTGGCACAAAGGAGGCTATGGCCATCGTACCGGCTGTTGTGGAAAAAATCAAATCCTACAACATAAAAGATGTTTTTGTCACCCGTGACACCCATCAGCCTGATTATATGGAGACTCAGGAAGGAAAAAATCTTCCGGTTGTCCACTGTGTAGAAGGTACGGATGGATGGCAGCTTGATAAAAGAGTGGCAGAGGTGGTGGAAGGAGCGACATTTATCAATAAACCAACCTTCGGTTCCACGGTTTTGGCAGATACTATCAAATCCATCAGTGAAAAGGAAAACATTGAGATAGAGCTCATTGGTCTCTGTACAGATATATGCGTGGTTTCCAATGCTATGCTCCTGAAAGCCACTATTCCTGAAGTTTCAATCTCCGTAGATCCTAAGTGCTGCGCAGGTGTGACTCCCGAAAAGCATGAGGCTGCTCTTGAAACAATGCGATCCTGCCAGATTTATGTGAGATCCTAAAAACACTATGAAACATGCTGTGGCAGCTCATTGAGATCAGCGGAACATGAGAATTCTTAACTATACACAATATGATGTGATACCTGCCTAGAGTCTGACGACTCTACAACACAGGCACGATGCCCTGATCATTACCTTCATTATAGGTTTTTCTGATGAATTTAAGAAAACCACGGACAGTTTGAGTAGGATGTTTTCTGTAAAAAATCCCATAAGGCAATGTATAGTTCCAGGTGCAGGGGATGATCCTCATGCCGGCAATTATGTCATTCCAACACATAGGGACAAGCATCAGCTGATCTCTAAAGCCGCTTCCCCACAGTATTGAATGATTCGGATAATCCTTTATATCAAGCTTAATGTCATATTCTTTCATTATGGTAAACATTTCCTGCAGAACAGGAGAACTATCATCCTTAAAGCAAGTGACAGTTTCGCCGCGGAGATCTGCCCATGAGAGCAGATCTTTTTTTGAAAGAGAATGTCTTTCTGAGGCAGCAATTCCAAATTGCACATCGCATATCTTTATAAAATCCCATTCCTTCATCCATGGTACATCACTGTTAATGCTTTCGATGAGATCCGTCTTGGCATGTATGTGGTGTTCCGGATCTATAGGCACCATATTGATCTTAACATCGTCGTTTTCGGAAGAGTATAACATCCAGAGCTCATAAAGAAGACGACATTTTTCTATAAGAGATGTACCGATGGAAATGGTTTTTTCCCGTTCAGCTATGGCTCTTGTTTCTTCAACTATAGCGTCTGCACTGTGTACCCAGGTCTTTGCTTCATTTTTCAGATATTCTCCCGCAGGAGTTAGTTCAATACCGCTTCTGTTTCTCACGATAAGCTGTACCGAAAGCCTTTTTTCCAAAGTATTGATCTGTTGGAGAACTGCACTTGGGGAAATATATAATTCCGCAGCTGCTTTGTTGAAACTGCCTTTTTCACACACTGTCAGAAATGTGATGATCTGTGTACTGTACATATTCGCCTCACTTTTTATATTAAGTAAAACTGAATACACATTAACACAACTGAAATATACAGACAATGATTAATATGTGACAATTCACATACATTCATGTTTTTAGTGGAAGAAAAATCACATACTTAGTGATAAACCTATAGAATCGCTGATTAACCAGTGTTTCCTTAGATTTTATGATTCTGCTTAGATAGAGCTATCAGGAGGCAAAAATGGCTAAACTTATATCAAGAAGAGATTTTCTAAAGGGCTCAGCAGCAGGTGCTGTAACATTAACCGCAGGAACACTCGTTGGAGCCCTCACAGGTTGTGGGTCCGACGCTGTACCGGTCGGGACAACGGAGGCTGCAAAGACTACAGAAGCCGCTACAGAAGCTGCCGGATCTTTATACATACCGGGAACTTATACTGCCAGCGAAAAAGGTCTGGAAAGTGATGTTACCGTAACCATGACCTTTGATGAAAACAGCATTACAGATGTAGTTATCGATGCTTCAGGAGAAACTGATGGTATCGGTACCGAAACACCGGAGCCTCTTAAAAAGGCTATACTTGAAGCGCAGAGTGCGGAGGTTGACGGAGTTTCCGGTGCCACAGTAACATCAAACGCTGTGAAGAAGGCAGCAGCAAAATGCATATCTCAGGCCAAGGGAGAGATATTAGCCGCTGAAGAAGGAATTACAGCCGCTACGACCGATGATGATTGGCTCGGCGCTGAACCGGAGATACAGGACAGTGATATCTATAAAGAGGTGGAAGCTGATGTCATCATTGTAGGTCTCGGTGTTGCGGGAGTTTCTGCAGCAAGAGCCGCTTCGGAGGCAGGTGCAACTGTGATCGGAATTGACGGTTCCAAAGCTCCAAACTGCCGTTCCGGAGAGTATGCGGTCATCAACAGTCCGAAGCTCAATGCCCGCTGGCCGGAGAGAGCATTATCACGAGAGGAAGTTGACGAGATCATCGATTCACATGTTAATGAGTCATCCTACCGTGTAAAGAGAAGTATCGCCAGGAAATGGGCCGACAACATCGGTGAAGCCTTTGACTGGTGGACGGATGCAGATGATCACCTGTTTATCGCAGATGAAACGAGACAGCCTATAGAGGATGAAAATGCAGACGATTTCCTGATACCGATCTTCCGGCCACTTCCTTCCTATAAGGACGCAAGCGGTCAGGAGCATGTTTACAACTGGAAGGAGGAGCGCTTCCCGTGTTATCCAACTTCAGTGGAATTCCTTCCTAACCAGTCAGCAACATTTACAGCGAACTGGAACAAGGCTCTCGATACAGGAAATGTTGAGGCTTATTTCGGACATTTCGGAAAGAAGCTCATCATGGAAGATGGTAAATGTACAGGTGTTTATGCCCTTAACGATGATCCTGACTCAGCTGATAAGGGTAAATACTTAAAGCTCACAGCAAAAAAGGGAGTCATCCTTGCCACAGGCGACTATGGTTCCAATGATGCAGCTATGAATCATTTCGCTCCGGACGTAATGAAAACACATGCGAACAACAGACTCTTTACATCTTTTGATGTCAACGGTGTTCCGACAAATCAGGGAGACGGACTCAGAATGGGCGCCTGGGCAGGTGCAAAGATAATGGGTTACAATGCTCCTATGATTCACCATATGGGCGGAGGCGCTGATCTCTCCGGGGTTGGTGTCATGGGTAATGCCGGTTTCCTGAATCTGGATGTCGATGGTAAACGTTTTATGTGCGAGGACATTCCGGGGCAGCAGCTTGAAAATCAGATCGAACAGACCAGACTCATGCAGAGCTGGCAGTTCTTTGATGCCAATTGGCCCGAGCAGGTGACTCACATGCCGGCAGCTCACGGCGGTGCATGTTATTACGAAGATTATGCTTCTATCGATGAAGCACCTAAGAATAACCAGACCTATCGTAACTGGAAGAGTCCTTACCAGCTTGAGGAAGCAGTTCTTGAGGGACGGTGCCTCAAGGCAGATACATTGGAAGAGCTTGCAGCTTTGGTTTATCCTGATAATGAAAAAGCTCAGAAGCAGGCACTTGAGTCAATCAAGAGATACAATGAACTTGCAAATGCCGGTTACGACGAGGACTTCCACAAGACTCCAAGCCGTCTTCTGCCTATAGATAAAGCTCCTTTCTATGCCGACCAGTTCACAACAGCCATCATGCTTGTATGTATCGGAGGACTTGAATCGGACGAGGATTGCCATACATTTACAGAGGTCACAGACGAACAGGGCCGAAAGGTTTGTGGGGACATCATTAAAGGCCTCTATGTTGCAGGAAATATGCAGGGCGGAAGATTCGGAATGGAATATCCGATTGGACTTAAGGGCGTGAGCCACTCCATGGCGATGTACTATGGAAAAGTTGCGGGAGAAAATGCTGTAAAAGAGATTTAAAAATCATTCCCTCATAAAAAAACGTTCAAGGCTTCCTCAGTGAAGACTTGAACGTTTTTTTCATCCTAATGACAACACATGCTGTATTATGATATTTCAGCAAGCAGTTCATTTGCGGACTTAACGATATCCGGATTATATCCTTTATCAAGTAGTATCTGAACAGGGGAACCGGATTTTAACAGCTTTACTACTGTAGCTAATTCAGTAGCACCTTCGGCTTTTCCTTCAGCAATACCTTCTTTTCTCGCATTAGCTGTTGCAGCATCAAGCTCAGGCTTCATGAGTTTTATAAGAGCTTCATTCATTTCCGGTACCTCCTTCAATTTATTAAAAATCGCCTCATTTTCTATCATTGCAAGATGTAACACTGAATCAGCATTATCTCTATCATCTTTTTCAGTCAGGACTCTGGCAGACGAAACCAGACTTTTTAGCTGTTGTCTTGGTGGATGCCATTGGGTCTTCTCGTATTCACTCATAATTATTTTTTCTTTCTGATATGGTAATTATAAGTGATTTCATTCGATCACTTTCATCTTACCATCATTTGTTATGGGAAACAATAAGCGTAGATCTCGCTGGTCAACTACCACGCACCTAAAGGTACGTGGCTTGCGACTCCCCTGTAGTTCGTTGCAATAACTCCTACATTTTGTCGGTGTAATTTCCGTGGGGTCGCATCATGGGACGGTTGACACCGCCCCTTACGACAAAGGTTTACTCTGCCGTAACTGTATCAGGTACTTGACTATCTTCGAGATAGTTTATTCCCATGCGGTACAGATTCATAGCTCCAATGCGGTCATCGTTAGATTTATAGCCACAGTTCTTACAAGTAAACAGATGCATCTTCTTATCACGATTGGCTTTTTCAACGTGTCCACATACAGGACAGCACTGGCTCGTATAACGAGGGTCAACCTTAATAACAGTAGACTGATTCTGTTTAGCCTTATAGATAAGTTTCTGTTCAAGGTCATAGAAAGACCATGATACAGAAACATAGCGGTCTTTAGTCCTGACACGTTCTGTGGCATTACGGACACCTGACAAATCTTCAAGAACAAAGAGCGAATGCTTCGGATTGGATTCAACGAGTGCCTTTGATACCTGGTGGTTAACATCCTGCATCCAACGGTTTTCTCGCTGACCGATAGCTTTGAGTCTACGTCTTGATGATGGAGTCTGACGCATTTGGAGTTCTTTACGAAGTTTAGAATAGTGAGCGCGTTTCTGCTTAATAGACTTTCCACTTACAAAGTTTGACTTGTGCTTACTATCATAAGTGGCAACAACAAAGTTGATACCTCTATCAATACCTACAACGTTACAGATATCGGAGATATTACTTTCTTCGATATCATAAGTAACAGGGATATGTAAAAAATATTTTCCTGACTTATTTACGAGCTTGGCAGTTCCAAACTTATAGATGTCGTGGTCAAAGTATTTTGTCATGCCTTCAGCGAAATAGGGCAACTTAACACGTCCATTCAGTGTATTTACTGAAAAGCAGTTTTGCGTAAGAGAATAATCTCTGTTCCATACAAGGTCATACTGTGGCTTTTTGAAGGATGGCTGAATCCACTCTTTCTGATTTTCGAGGATGGTCTTGTATCTTGCGATTACGGTCTTAAACGCAGACTGAGCCATCTGAGATTTGAGTCCAAACTTCTCTCGGAGTGTAGAATACAGAACCTTGTTAAGTGAAAACTGTTTTAAGTCATGAGTACGGAACACATATTCAGATACAAAATTACAGGCATCAGAATAAACAGACATGGTTTTATCAAGTAGAACCTTATTGTCTGTACTAACGGATATCTGAATTTTAGCCGTGACTGTCATCTGTTCCATAATGTACCTCATTATTATTTCACTAAATATATATTATAATAATTATTAGTGAAAGTCAATTGTTTACAAGGAGATTTCATTGACTCAAATTAAGTACTATGGCGTAGATACAGGAATTCCGATATCTCAGAAACATATACTACGAGTAAAAGAAAATAATGGACGGTATTCTGCGGTTGTTATGGATATGCATTCTCTTACAGTAGAGCGCAGTGATTGGTGTGCCAGCATTCAAGACTTGAATAACTTTATGCATAAGTACGACATTACTCTTGTCGTGGAATAGGTCATGGATAACAAACAACCTATTATCTGTGGCAGAAATATCCAAATTTCTTATCCAAGTGTTATTGGAAACATAAGATATTTTGGTCAGATGGATATTTTGCTTGCAGTATTGGCGAAGTATCATCAGCCACTATACAAAAGTACATAGAAAGCCAGGGTTAATGGCTACGAATTTACAAGGCTCCTCCCACCGCCCAAGGGCAGTGGGTTTCCGCCTACGAAACCGAAAGGATTTTATTTATGAAACAGCTGCGAGTGTTTTGATTTTTTAAGAATTGTTGTTTTTAAGATATTTTCAGATTAAGAAATTTGCAAATTCAATCTCTACTGATGATATCAGATTTTAACCGGAAATCATATAGTCGAAATTCAGACTATATGGCCTAAATGGCTCATAATATTCAGTCCTTTAATTCATTGCTATTAGTCCTTAGCCAAAGTCTTTTATATTACCAGAAAACCGGTCGAAATATATACCGTATTGGTATAGTTATTTACCTTTTAAAGTTTACAAATATTTTATACATACCACATTTACCTGGACACATCGTGACCAACTCGGTCAGTATACTACTTATAGAATCACTTAAACAATTCATAATAAGAGAATGCTATATGTATGAAAATGATCAGAATAAGAGCAACCGGATTTTATTCATCTATTCGGAGCTCTTAAGCGGCAATGTACTAAAGAAAAAAGAACTTGCAGAAAAGTTCAATGTAAATGAAAAGACCATACAACGTGACCTTGAAGACATACGACAGTTCCTTGATAACAGATTTATCAGCAATGATATACATAACGACCTCATCTATGATTACAAAGACCGTGGATACCGTTTAGAGCATATCAACAGGATGAAATTTTCAAACGATGAGGTTTTAGCAATATGCAAGATTCTCCTAGATAGCCGGGCCTTTCGAAAAGATGACATGAAAACCATCCTGGATAAACTATTGGATTGCTGTGTACCGAAGGAAAGTCAGAAGATGGTAACAGACCTTATTGCCAATGAAATCTACCACTACATCCCACCCATGCATAACAGTCATTTCCTCGATAAGATGTGGTCCATCGGAACTGCCATACGAGACGGATTAAAACTCCGGTTCTTCTATAAAGGAATCCGGGGAAAGACCGGACACGAACGTACAGTGAAACCTTTGGCGATAATGTTTTCGGAATATTATTTCTATTTAGTAGCTATTCTTGAGAATATTAATCGCCAAACACAATTTGATAATCCTGATGACATAAATCCTACTATATACCGCATCGACAGAATCAAGGACCTGGAGATAACTACCGAACACTTCTCAATCCCTTACAAAGACAGATTTGAAGAAGGAGAGTTCCGGAAACGAATTCAGTTTATGTTTGGCGGAAAACTAAGAAGAGTCATGTTCGAATATACCGGATACTCTGTTGAAGCAGTTCTGGACAGACTTCCGACAGCCAAAATACTCCGCGAAGATGATGGTAAGTATCTGATTCAGGCGGAGGTGTTTGGTGATGGGATAGATATGTGGCTGAGAAGCCAGGGGGATACAATAAACATTTTATAAAGGAGACTAAAACATGAGCAAAAACGTATTGCAGATGAAATATCATGCTGCAAAAAAGGAAATTAGTTTTAGACGTTTTCAAGATGATGAAGAAATTGTTATAAAAGCCGGAGGCGCATTATCAAAGTATGTCAATATGAAAGGTAAGTTTGTTTTACAGGACTTTGGAAATACCTTTTTTAGAGATATAGCAAGAGTGTTTGATGGAGTTAGTAAAGTCGAGATAGACGCTATAATGACCAAATTGGACTATGAGGATTTGGAACAAATGATAGAAAATTATAATCAAGATCCTCAAAACGAATGTACGTTTATCCCTAGACTTTATTCTGAATTACCTGATATGAAGACATCATATGAGGAAGTACGAAAATTTGGAGAATCAGCAGTTGCTGTATTAGGTAAGCATAGAAGTAAGCTTTTTGATATTCCACTTGAAAATGATAATGTGAGAGAGAGTGCAGAAAGTTTTGCTAAACAGATAGATGAAGAAATAAAAAATATCAATGAAAAAATATCTAGTCTTAGTGATAACAGAGTGAGTTTATGTTTTACTGGTGTATATAGTGCTGGGAAATCAGCTTTAATTAACGCTTTATTAGGTTACAAGATACTTCCAGAAAATATCAAATCAGAGACCGCTAAAATGTTTAGAATATGCAGTCCTGAAAAGGAAAACAAAGAAAAAATAATTTTTGAAATATGCGGTGTTCATACAGTTTTACAGTGGAATGGTTCTGAGGGGGTCTTTGAGTTTAAAAAAGGACCTTATGAAAATGATATAAGAAAAGAAATACAAGATCTAATAAATGAATTCAAGCCTCATAACAAGCGAAAAGATGAACAAATCAGAGATCTGCTAGATAAATTGAATAGTTCTGAAGTAGTTTCCTCAGAAATACGCATTGAGTTTCCTGTACCTTTAGATAAACCAACAGTACAGTTTACAATATACGATACTCCTGGTACGGATAGCAATTATATTGCACATCAATCAGTATTAACAGAAGCACTTGAAAATCAGACACAGTCTATATTGATTTTTGTGGCTAAACCAGACGGACTTGAAGGATCAGGTAATAACGCGTTATTGAATTATTTAAAAGAGGCGGAGCGAAAGAACAGTAAGACAAGCATAGATATTAGCCGATCTCTGTTTGTGATTAATAAAGCAGACGGACAGACTTCTGATGCAAGAAAAATTCTTCAGCATCAAATAATTAAGGACCAAGAGGATGGTGAATTCTCAATCAAACTAGAAGATAAAAAACTATTTTTCACTTCAGCTTTGTATGGATATGTTGCTAAATCTATAAAAAATGGTACAGCAACACCAGAACAGCAGGCATTACTCCTAGCCGGAAAAGCCATTTTAGCAACTGATGGAAATCCTATGAGTTTTTGTTTTAGAGAGAATAGAAGTGCTTCTTCAGAATTTGCAACAAATACCATGATTAGTCGATGTGAAGATGCTTTAAATTCTGCAATATCTAAAGGCGATGATGCCGGTATAGTTGAAATATGCTCCGGATTATATGCACTCGAAACAGAAATACTTCTATATGGTGAAAAGTATGCTGCAGCTGTAAAAGCATTCGCGATTATAGATAGCGTTGACAAAGCATTAGCAAAATTAACAACACAAGCTAATTCTTTAAGAGAGAGTAACCAAGAAGAAATTGCAGCAATTGAAAAGAATATCAAAGAACTTAAGGATACAATTAGTACAGCGATTGAGTCTGAATACCATAATAAATCAATATCCACCGAAAAAGGAATCTCTGAAGAAATACGAAAGAGATTAAAAATCGATTCACAAACTTTGAATGAGTTACTTTTTGAAAGAACAGAAAAACATCTGAATAAAATACTAAAACGTTCCTTCTTTGGTCTTGGTAAGGTTAAATATAGGGAAACTGACAAAACAGTAATCAAAGATGGAATCAGCGGAATAATCACTGATTTTACTAACGCTTTCATGACAGAAAGAGAAACTCTTTTAACTGAAGAGAGAGATAAGTTTATAGAAGCAGTTCAAACTGCAATAAAGGATAATGGAAATATTTCAGATGCTGCAAAGAAATTTTTTCAATACATTCCAAAACCAGAAATCAACAAAAGAAAAGGAATAACAAATTTAGATGGAATTTACAACTCGAATAAACGAACAGAGAAAATTTTCTTCTTATTAAAGCAAGATCACCTTGATAAAAAATCATTTATTGAAGATGTAAAAGAAAAACTACAGACATTAGCTACAGATATGACAAATGAATATGCAACTGATTATCAAAAAGCTTTAGAAACAATCCTTACAGCGGTTAAGAGTAATTATAAAGAAAACTTAGAGAAGTATTCTCTTTACATGCAGGCAATGATCGAAAATAGAGAAGAAATGCAGAAACTTGGATTAAGTGTTGAAGAAGCAGCAGACGATCTTGTTGACTGCAGGGATGATTTGAATTCTATCATCTGGAAGGAGTGCTGATTTATGATTGATTTTAAAAAATATATAATAGATGGCACTGTTAAGAGAGATAGAATAGTAGCGGATATCAAAAGAGGAAGACTTACCAAGGAGGACATTCTCGAACTTGATAACAATCCTCAAATTTCCGATTCTTATTTCGGCTCAGGTAATCTCAAAAAAATAAGCGAGACTAATTGGAACAATAAGTATCTTGATGAATTATCATTGGTTGCTGTAAGCGAGGCTTTTAACAAAGAATATTTGTTGTATCTTAATGAAGTTGCCACTGCTGTTTTGGTGAAAAATGCCACGAAAGACCGTAATATGAAGTCTTTGAAGTGGGTAATAATCGGTATACTTATCTTAATTCTTACAATATGTGCAATAATGATTATTTCATCATTAAAAGTTAAAAATGTCGTTTTATCAATTTGGAGCATTACATTAAACAATAAATCATTGTTGTGTCTAATTAGAGTATTGAAATAGGTGGTGAAATATGGAAGATAAAAGTCCGAGAGAAGAAGTCTTATTGGATAACATAGGAAAAATTGCATATACGCTCGACAGAGCGTATATGCACAGACTATCAGAAGATTACGGAGTTATATTTTTTGATGAAAAATACAATCTAAATAAGGATATTTCATACAGCAGTAATATACGTGCCGTAAAGGTGGATAAATGGTTATTTGATAAGGAACAGGAACCTGGTGAATGCTTTAAAAATGTGTTAAGCACTTTTGCTGATGGTGATCATTCCGTAGCACTTGTTGTTAAAAGAGCTCCAACTAATACAGATATGTATTTTGTAATTAAAAATGAAGGTAAAGGTAGAAATGGTGAGTCAGCTGACAATGTCGAATTATTGAATGCTGCTATACATGGGAATTTCCCTGGATCTCATACTATAATTATCAAGGAAGAAAATGAATTAAAAGAATTATTTAGCAATAATGATGAAATAGAAATTGATGGCAACAAAAAATTTCTATATAATTCTGTTTCTCTTTTTGCAAACACTCCCTCACAGTATTCTGAAAAATATATCACTCAAGGATTAGATAAACTTCTTAATGGAATTGTACCTAAAACAAACAAAGAATCATATACAGTTGTCTTCTTAGCAGAATCTGTATCACAGGAAGATGTAAGAGAAATTACTTCAGGATACGAAGAAATTGCTTCTGCAATTAATCCTTTTGCCCAATATCAATTTCAAATGTCAGAAAGTGAAGTTGAAACCAAAGGAGAAAT
Organism: Oribacterium sp.; assembly: GCA_017940955.1. The sequence continues at coordinate 4,116 of JAGAXP010000088.1, read as the reverse complement.
GAGCTCAATCTCCGATAGTACAAGTACAACTAATTCAATTTTCAAAACTCACTCAGTAAATATTGGAGCAAATGGAAGTCATTTCAACAGTCATACTGACAGTGAGACTAAAAATAAACCAGAACAGACTAAAGTCATTTTTAAAGTAGGTGGAACTTTAGTTGGTGGTCTGGCTGGTTTGTTTGTAGGAGGTCCAGCAGGTGCTGTTGCTGGGGCAGCAAAAGGTGCTGCAGTCGGTAAAATAGCCGGTGACATCATTGCTCCATTTAGAAATGTCACTACATCAAGTGATACTTATGGTAATAGTTACGGAGGTAACTTTGGTTATGGTTATAGCTGGGGTTCTTCAAAGTCGTTTACTAATACAAAAGTTTATACAGAAGGAAAAAGTCATAGTATTGCTACAGGTGAAACCAAATCGAACACTTATTCATACAAGTCATATATGGTAACTAATCTTCTTGAAAGATTAGAAAATACAATGGAACGAATTAATAAAAGTCAGGCAACAGGATTATGGAAATATTCCACTTATGTAATGGCTTATGATACTACGACTAGTAAAAGTGTAGCAAACTATTTAAAGGGAATAACTCAAGGAAAAGAATCATATATTGAGCCATCCATTGTTCAAGAATGGTCAAGAGAAGAAGGCTATGGATCATGTGCTTTTAATGAAATTAAAAAATACGTTTCAATGTTCTGTCATCCTGTCTTTATAACTGCAAAACCTGACCAGACTGATTCGATGATGGTTACAGCAACATCTTATGTTGGAACTGATGAATTATCTAATGTGATTGCTTTCCCTAAGAAATCACTTCAAGGAATACCTGTAGTAGCTGGTGTTTCTTTTGGCAGGGAGCCATATTCACTTAATCCAATAGAAAATGATTTATACATAGGAAATTCTTATCATTTACATGAAGAAATCAAAAATCAAAAAATTGAAATATCCACTAAAGAATTATCCAAACATACGTTTATAACAGGGTCTACTGGTTCAGGAAAATCCAATACAATATATTGGATGTTGGAAAAATTAGTTAATAAACAAAAAAAATTCATGGTCATAGAACCTGCAAAAGGTGAGTATAAAAGTATAATTGGTCAAAATGATAAAGTATGTGTCTATGGAACTAACCCTCTAAAACGTGACAGTAAATTATTAAAAATCAATCCATTTAGCTTTCCAGTTGAAGAAATACACATTTTGGAGCATTTAGATCGATTAGTTGAGATTTTTAATGTATGTTGGCCAATGTACGCTGCAATGCCGGCAATTCTTAAGGATTCCATCGAGAGAGCTTATATGGTTGCAGGATGGAATCTATCAACGTCTGAGAATAAGTATGGATTTCCCTTGTTTCCAACTTTTGGCGATGTGATGATCCAGACTAGAAAAGTCCTAGAAGAAAGTGATTATTCAAACGATAATAAAGGCGATTATGTTGGAGCATTAGTAACAAGAATAAAATCACTTACAAACGGAATAAATGGACTAATTTTTTGTTCTGAAGAGATTGATGGCAAGGATTTGTTTGATGAAAATGTGATTGTGGATTTAAGTCGTATCGGTTCTACAGAAACAAAATCACTGATTATGGGATTATTAATCCTTAAGCTACAAGAATACCGTATGCAAAATAGTAATCCAGATACTGAATTATGGCATGTTACTGTGTTAGAAGAAGCGCATAACATATTGAAGAGAACATCTTCGGAGCAGTCAATGGATAGTGCAAATCTATTAGGTAAATCTGTGGAAATGTTATCCAATGCTATAGCCGAAATGCGTACATATGGGGAGGGCTTTATAATTGCCGATCAATCACCAGGTCTTCTCGATTTATCTGTAATAAGAAATACAAATACAAAAATATTAATGAGGCTTCCAGAGTATGAAGATCGTTTATTAGTTGGAAAAGCGTCTGGACTTAATGATGCTCAGATAGATGAGTTAGGCAGACTTGAAATGGGTGTTGCATCTGTTCATCAAAGTGGCTGGATAGAACCAGTACTCTGTAAAATAGTAGATTATAAGAGTCAGGGCGAAATACTAAAAGGTGATTGTAATAAGAAAAGAGAAGATGAACCATTAGAAAATGAATCATCTAAGTCAGACCGTAAACTTATTGATCTTTTAATGAAAAAAGAAATTTACAGAAAATGTGATAGGACTGATATAGATTCACTCCGATCAACTATTATTTCTTCAGGCTTAGATGCAACCGTTAAGGCAGAGTTTTTAGAGTATTTATCACATGATGGTGAAAAAGCAGTTGATAAATTAAGAAGTCTCGCTTATGACTTTTTTAATGCATCTGAAGCATTTGAAAGAAACAAGGATACTACAAATGATTTTCATGAATGGATTAAGGGTGTAGTTTCTAGTTTATCTCCTTCTGTAGATGAATATAGTAATCAAGCAGTTAATATAGTTATTTCACTAATTATGTATGAACATGCAAGAAGGAATGTTCAGTATAAACCACATCTTTTAAGATTCACAGAAGAATATATGTTGAGAGGGAGGGTTGTTTAGTGTCTGAGTTAGATATAAATGGTTTCAATGAATTAAGTAAAGAAATCGCTAAAGACAAAGAAATTAAACCGCTATCTGAAATAAACTTAACGGATTGTGAAAACTTTTGGAATGATTTTTTTGATAAAGAAATACCTGAAGATTCGCTTGATAAATCCTCACCAAAAATGGATATAGATAATAATGGATCAAAAGATTCACCATATGAGTCTGTTAAGAAGTTTTGGGATGATATTTTTTCTAAACCTATAGAATCAACAAACGAAGATAACGTTGTTGAAAATGTCTCGACCAAAGAGGGTTTAACACAAGATGAGAAGGATTTTATAAAAAAGGAGACTGGATGGTCAGATAAAATTGTTGATTATATCAAATCCATTGATGAATATAAAATATATAAGGATGCTGGTCTTGTTGAAGGAGAGGTTAATGGCAAGAAATGCCTCATGAGAACAGACATAGATTGGGATCAAAAAGATCAATTTGGAATGACTAATAGAGAACGAGTATCCGAAGGATATTCTCCTCTTGATAAAACAGGAAAACCTATACAGTTACATCATATTGGACAACGTTCAGATTCTCCATTAGCTGAACTGACATTTACAGAACATAGAACAGGTGGTAATGATACCATTCTTCATGATAAGACTAAGATGACAGAGGTTCACGGAGAAGGTAATAATTGGAGTAACGAAAGAGAAGAATACTGGAAGAATAGACTCTAGAATGGAGGTTACAGTTAATGAGCAAAATAATAGATCTTATTTCAGGTATAAAGGGATTGAAGTCTATAGGTGGGTGCACAAAAGAAGAAATCGAAGATGCTCAGAAAAAATTAGGCATACAGTTTCCAGAGGATTATAAGGAATATCTTAGTACCTATGGTGCTATTAGATTCAATGGAGCTGAGCTATGCGGTTTAAATATAGACGGATATTTAAATGTTATTGAAGCTACAGAACAGGAAAAGGAAGTAAATAAATCTTTTCCCCAAAACATGTTCGTAATAGAAGATCTTGGAATTGATGCTAAATTAATTATTGGCGACGAAAAGGGTAATATTTATCTTTTACAAAGAGATAGGAAAAGACTCATTTGCTCTTCTTTTTCTGAATATGTAGAAAAATGCAAATATAGATGAGGAAATCAGTATGTCAAATAACGAAAAAATTCTAAAAGAAGCAAAAAGAATGGAAGTAATCGGAAATTTAGATAAAGCCGAGCAATTGTATCTATCTTTGCTTCAAGGCAAAGAACAGATACAGGCTATGCACGAGTTAGGAAATCTTTTATATTCTCAGGATAGAACAGAATCGGCTATTGAATGGTTAAGAAGGGCCGCTTTGTTTTTTGCAAGCCCTTTTTGCATAAAGTTGCAAAGTAAAAATGTAGGTTGTTGCAATCCTTTTTTGTAGGTTGTTGCACCTACATTTTGTAGGTTGTTGCAAGGGACCTGCCGGCCTGTTTTAGACCGGCGCATCCAATGCTGACATATAGTTACAAAGTTACTTTTATAAGTCAAAGGGAAATACGGAATCATCATCTTGTGGTTCCACAAAATCAGATCC
>JAGAXP010000087.1 GCA_017940955.1 Oribacterium sp. | reverse complement strand
TAAGGATTTCTTTTTCAGATTGCCTGAATATATGCAGGATGCTCTAACAAGTGATTACAAAGTGGCGTAATTGTATTTTTATAGTCTAGAATATAGAGTTTTCAAGGTACGATACCCACTATTTATGTGGGAAGTTTAAGTTAATAATTAAAGAACCGTAGGAAACCTTGAAAAATCAAGGCTCCTGCGGTTTTTTGATACCTAAATTCCAGTTAAATCCTAGCTGGAAGATATAAAAATTTTTAATACCAGAAACATTTGTTTCTACGTGACACCTACGACTTTCGAGGACACATAAATGGATTTTGATTTTGAAGAGTTCTCTGGGGCCTGCGCGAAACGGTTCTGCCCTTGGTGCAGCACTCCGGTGATGAAATCGCAAAAAGGAAGACCCAGGACATTATGCTCAGATAGATGTCGGTGGGCCTTTGATAAACACCGTATTAGAAAACGTAAGAAGGAGATGAAATTACCTGATAACAGCAACACTCAAGGTAATCAAGGTCACTGAACTTAACCCGGCATCATACAACCCAAGAAAAAAGCTGAAGCCTGGCGATAAGGAATATCAGAAGATCAAGGACTCCATCACAGAGCTTGGATTCGCTGATCCGCTTGTTGTTAATTCCGACATGACGATTATCGGCGGACACCAGAGATTAACTGTGGCGATGGACCTGGGATATACCGAGGTTCACTGTGCCGTTGTTGATGTAGACAAGGTAAGAGAAAAAGCCCTGAACATTGCGCTCAACAAGATCACCGGTTCCTGGGACGAGCAGATGCTCGCAGAGCTTCTAAAAGATATTGAAGCGAGTGGCTTCGACACTATGGTGACGGGCTTCGAGCCAAAAGAAATGGAAGAGCTCTTCAATAAAGCTTGGCCCGCAGAATCAAAGGAAGATGACTTTGATGTAGATGCGGAGCTTGCAAAGCCGTGTTTCTCAAAGCCTGGTGACATCTGGCATCTTGGAAAACATACGGTAATTTGTGGTGATTCCACTGATCCGGCAACATATGAAAAGCTGCTCGGTGATACCAAGGTGAACCTGGTTTGTACCGATGCTCCATATTTCGTAGAGCTCGAGAACAAGTCCGGAACCATAGCAAACGATAACCTTGATGATAAGCAGGGCTATGAATTTCTTATGAAGGCCTTTACCAACTTCAAAAATGCCATGGCCAATGATGCTTGTATATATGAGTTCTACGCTACAATGAAAACTCGTGTATTCTACGATGCATTTGAAGATGCTGGCTTCCGTGTAGGGGCCGGACTTATCTGGAAGAAGCCAAGAGCCCCATTTATGAGAACAGACTGGAAGTTTAACATGGAGCCGATCATCTAGGGATGGAAGAAAGATGGGAAGCACACCTGGTATGGAGATCAGAAGCAGACCTCCGTTTTCGAGTTTGATTCCATAAAGGATTCCGGCAAGGATGGCTTTGGACATCCAAGCAGCAAGCCGGTACCGCTTATAGCTTATCTTATAAAGCAGTGCACCATGACGAATGGATTAGTCCTTGATGGCTTCCTCGGTTCTGCATCAACACTTATTGCCTGTGAGCAGATGGATCGCATTTGCTACGGAGTTGAACTTGAGCCAAAGTTCGTAGACGTAGCCGTTATGCGATATAAAGCATCGGCTGATGAGAAGGCAGAAATCTATGTGATCCGTGATGGCCAAAAGCTTACATTTGAGGAAGCAACCAAGGATATCGATATTACACAGTGATATCGCCGTTGTTTTGTCGGTATTCCCGAATATGAGTAATTCACTGGATAAGTGTCCGTTTTAGAGTGATGTATAGAGTACAAAAAAACAAGCGGCTTAGGCCAGAAAGGGAATACCATGAAACACATAGAAAAGAAGGTTAAAGACAGAAAGGTTCTTGTAAATAGACTTGGAGAGCTTTTAGGAATAAGACCCACATACCTTTATACACCGACCTACGCATACGAGATCGGGGAGTACACAGTAACAAAAGAGGGAGCTCTTGAGGCTGAGAACCCGGATGAAGAAATACTCAGAACCCTTTACGAAGAGGGCATTATCGAGAAGCCAGACTTCGAAGAGCCGGAGCTAGAGGCAGAGGAAACAGCAACCGCTGATGATAACTACGATGTCTGCATAGGGCTTCCACTTAAGAACCACACAGGCTCAACACTTAGAAACCTTGTGAACCTTCTTTACCAGAGAGCAAAGCTCATCAACAAGGCAACCGGAGCAACCTTCTCAGTTGAAAAGGAACTGGTTGATTCCCTGGTGGAAGAGGACGACAACCTTACAAAGGAAAGATTCTTCGAATGCCTTAACGAATACCCCGATGCTTTGAAGGGCCTTAAGATCACGAACACCGAAATACAATTTTTAGGCTTTCCGGAGCTTCAGGATTCAGAGATTTTGGAAGCACAGATCGACCTGGCAAGCCTCATGAACACACAGGCCCTTAACCAGAAACGGATTCAGGCTAAGGTGGTTGACGAAGAGAATGAGAAATACGCCTTTAGGATTTGGCTTCTTAGGATCGGAATGAAGGGTGACGAGTACAAAACCACAAGAAAGATCCTCTTTCAGAACCTTTACGGAAACGCAGCCTTCAGGACAGCGGAAGAAGCTGCAGCCTTTTCATCAAAGCAGAAAGCAAAGCGCGATGCAGCGAAGGAGGCTAAGGCATGAGAGAAATAATAGAAAGACTAAGAAAAAGCTACCCGGTAGGCTGCCGGGTAGTACTTGACCATATGGATGATCCGCAGGCCCCACCGGTTGGTACTGAAGGAACCGTCATAGGGGTTGATGATATCGGATCAATCCTTGTTTCCTGGGATAACGGAAGCAGCCTGAACGTTTGCTACAGTGAAGACAGGTGCCATAGGGTATAAAAAATGAGTGGTCAGCTAGATACCAAACCACTCAATGCTCAAAAATTCAAACCGAGGTTCAAATCCTCCCGGTTGCGTTTCTGATTCTACCACACAGTAAAATCGAAAACAACAATCCGTAAATGTACCAAAGGTGCTCAGGTATCTTTGGTACATATTCTTCTCTAATTAGCTCGCTATATATCGGAAACTAATTTTTAATTTGATAATTTAGGGTTTTGGCCTCACAACTATATAGTGATTATGTGTTTAAGGCGGTTCCTTAACGGGAGCCGCCTTTTTGTGTTATCATTAACATATACCCATGAAGGAGATTCGTATGGCTTTCAATCTAGGACTTAAGATAGGACAGATGATAAGGCTTGAGGAACTTAACCAAGCACGTAAAGAGATAGAAAAGGCTAGTGGCAACAAGCCTGTAAAACAGAATCTATTCAGAGTCATTTAACTTAAAGGCCCTCGGAGCATATGTTCCGGGGGCCTTTTTTCGAATATCTTTAATTCATTGTTTAACACTTTAAGATTGAAAAACAAGTTGTTCTGTGTTATTGTCGCTTTATAAAGCGACGGGATTATGGAATATCCACCCCGCGCGAGCACTCCTTAATATGGAGAGTGCGGTGCCCGTAGGACCTAATTAACTCGAAAGGCACCTATTCATGTAACTTAAGTAATAATACTTTAGGGACATCGAATTTGACAGGATCACCTGTCAGATTCGATGTCCCTTTTTTTATCAAGAAAGGAGCAAACCCACATGAAACAGAAAACCATCATCCTAGTGGATGGCGAGAACGTAAGCGCAAATAATGCTGAAAAAATCGTCACAATCAGTAACCGCCTTGGCGTTGTCGCAGAGCGCAAGGTGTACCATCATCAGAAGGATCGAGGCACCCGCGCTTGGACCGAAAAATCCAAAGACGGCAACTACAAAGACATCCAGCTTTACGGTGATCCTGAGAAAGACAAGGTCGACCGCAAAATACAGAAGGATGCTCGAAGGTACCTAATTGAACCTGATGTCGCCTTGGTGTGCATAGTCTCTTCCGACGGTGGATTCCGAATTCTCGCAGAAGATGCAGCTGCCGCAGGAAAGAAACTATGTTTTATCGGCGGAAAAAATCCATCTCACAGGCTTCGAAATACAGGAGCTAAGTTCTTGAAAATACGGTAATAAAAACATTCAAAATCCTATAACTTTAAGTCCATCGGAGCATATGTTCCGAGGGCTTTTTTTAGTGATGAGATATATGATAAAATAAGTATGTACACACCAAAACTACATTTTTGAGAAAATGTGCATTTTGCACCCCTCCTTTTAGTGGGTGCTGCGGAATATAACGTTTCGTATTCTACTACGGATAAAATACGTATAATGACACACTTTTGCCTTTCTCTGACTCTTTTTGCAATAAAAGTCCGCTAAATGTATTTTTGGGTTTTTCCATTGATGATTGGCAAAAAGGGCATAAACACGGCATAGTAAAGCCTTACAGAGAGGATTTTTTAATGATTAGAATACTTTTTATTTGCCACGGCAACATCTGCAGATCGGTTTCTGCACATTACATAATGAACTATTTATTGCAGGAAGAACATCTCTCCGAGGAGGTGTTTGTGGATTCGGCGGCGACCTCAATGGAAGAAATAGGTAATCCTATTTATCCACCCATGCGTAGGGCTTTGGAGGGACATCATATTCCTATCGGGAATCACCATGCCAGGAGGGTCAATAAACCCGAGTACGAGACATTTGACCTGATCATCGCCATGGATGAAGAAAACAAAAATAACCTCAACAGGCTCTTTGATAATGATCCGAATAATAAAGTCCATTATCTCATGGAGTACACGGATACTCCTGATGCCATAATTGATGACCCCTGGTATACGAGGGATTTCGAACTGGCTTATCGGGAGATATATAAGGGATGTAGTGGTTTGATAGAAGCAATTAAATATAAAAAAATCAAATGATAATATTTGCCCGGATGAAGTATACTGATTAATAGCAAACACTATTTGATGAGGATGGAATACACCATCAAAACATCCTTAATATAAAATAATTCATTATCGTTTTTGACACACTCATCACATTAAAGGAGGACACAAAAGCATGAACGAAACATTAAAAGTACTTGAGAGCAGAAGAAGCTGCAGAAAATTTAAGCCTGATATGGTTGAAAAAGAAAAGCTTGATGCCATCTTAAAAGCGGGAACCTATTCCGCAACCGGAATGGGAAAGCAGAGTCCTATAATCATTGCTGTCACCAATAAGGAACTGAGAGATGCCATCTCAGAGGAAAACAGAAAGATCGGCGGCTGGAAGGAAGACTTTGATCCGTTCTACGGAGCACCCGTTATCCTTATCGTTCTAGCTGACAAATCTGTTCCAACATATATCTATGATGGTTCTCTCGTAATGGGAAACCTTATGAATGCGGCTGAAAGTCTCGGTGTGGCAAACATCTGGATTCACAGAGCAAAGCAGGAATTTGAATCCGATTTCGGAAAGCAGATTCTCGCAAAACTTGGTATCGAAGGTGACTACGAAGGCATCGGCCACTGTGCTTTGGGATATGCCGCAGGTCCCGCTAATGAAGCTGCACCAAGAAAATCAAACTACATTTACCATGTCGACTGAGAAGGATAACATCCTTACCGGATGTAAGGTGTCTTAACCATGTCTTTATAGCCGGTTAGATCTTAATCTGTATGTCAGAAATAAATGGCGTAAGAAACACATCTATAGATGAGTAGGAGGTTTTACATATGTTGGAAGTTGGCACAAAAGCACCGTCATTTGAACTTCCGGATCAGAACGGAGTAATGCATTCTCTTGAGCAGTACAAAGGTCAGAAAGTCATCCTTTACTTTTACCCAAAGGACAATACTGCGGGCTGTACAAAACAGGCCTGTGGATTTTCAGAACGATATCCTCAGATAAGAGAGAAGGGTGCTGTGGTTCTGGGTGTAAGCAAGGATACCGTTGCCTCCCACAAAAAGTTCGAGGAGAAATATGGTCTTGCCTTTACACTTCTGGCAGACCCGGAGCGCAAGGTGATCGAAGCCTACGATGTTTGGAAAGAGAAGAAGAACTACGGAAAAGTTTCCATGGGCGTAGTCCGTACAACCTACCTTATTGACGAAGAAGGTATCATCATAAAAGCCAATGACAAGGTAAAGGCCGCTGACGATCCTGAAAAGATGCTGAATGAATTATAAGTCCCAAATTTGACTATAAATAATACTGCAATCAACCGGAAACAAATCCCCGGTACTCCGTGATTTGTTTCCGGTTTTGGAAATATCCTCAATGAGTTGTTTGATACCGAAGGAGTATTAATATGCCTATACTTGCTTCATTTATGGTGCCACATCCACCTCTTATAATCCCTGCCGTCGGACAGGGCGGTGAGAAAAGTGTTCAGGAAACGATAGATTCTTATGAGAAGGTGGCAGATGAAATAGCTGAACTCAGACCCGAAACCATCATCATCACAAGCCCCCACAGCATCATGTATTCGGATTACTTCCATATCTCTCCGGAACGTGGAGCCAAAGGCAATTTTTCAAGATTCAGAGCACCTGAAGTCACATTTGATGAACTCTATGATGAGGAGCTTCGTGACAGGATCTGCGCTTTGGCCAAAACAGAGAATTTTCCGGCAGGAACCCTAGGCGAAAAGGACCCGATACTCGATCACGGAACCATGGTTCCTCTATGGTTTATTAGAAACAAATACAAAGACGGTAAAATCATTCGCATAGGTCTTTCGGGACTTGGACTCCCTGAACATTATCACCTGGGAGAAATAATCCAAATGGCAGTTAATGACTGTAACCGGCGGGTTGTGTTTGTGGCCAGCGGTGACTTGTCCCATAAATTACAGGCCCACGGTCCTTACGGTTTTGCCTCTGAAGGTCCTGTTTATGACAAGAGGATAATGGACGTTGCAAAAAGAGCCGCTTTTCAGGAAATGTTCGACTTCGATGAGGATTTTTGTGAAAGAGCAGCAGAGTGCGGCCACCGTTCCTTTGTCATCATGGCAGGAGCCTGGGATGGGATAAATGTAAAATCCAATGTTTACTCTCATCAGGACATCACCGGAGTAGGTTACGGGATTGCTTCTTTTTATCCGACAGGTCCGGATGATTCCAGACATTTTCGTGAAAAATACCTGAATATGATCAAAGATGAATTAAGTAAAAAAGCTGAACATTCCGATGAGTACGTACGTCTCGCAAGGGCTTCTCTCGAGAGCTACATACTGAACCATCGAAAACTGGAGCTTCCCAATGATCTTCCCGCTGAAATGCTTGGGAAAAGAGCCGGAGCATTTGTCTCCATCCATAAGGACGGTCGTCTGCGTGGATGTATCGGAACCATACTTCCAACCACATCATCTGTTGCCGAGGAAATCATCCGGAACGCCATCAGTGCCTCCACCCGGGATCCCAGATTCAATCCCATTACGCCGGATGAACTACCATATCTTGATATCAATGTTGACGTCCTCGGTGACCCCGAAGATATTTCCAGTCCTGAAGAGCTTGACGTAAAAAGATATGGTGTCATAGTAAGCTGCGGAAACAGAAGGGGCCTGCTTCTTCCTGATCTTGACGGAGTGGATACTGTTGAACAGCAGATCTCCATCGCGAGACAGAAGGGTGGGATAGACATTGATGAACCTGTGAAGCTTCAGAGATTCGAAGTTGTAAGGCATATTTGAATGTTTCCGGTGCCGGGGATAGGTTTATCAGATATAAACCTGTTTTCCGGCTCATTTTATCCTGAAAAATGAATGATTTATATTAATAAAAAAGCTGTCGACTAAAGTTTCAGATTATAAATATCGATAACAAGGAGAAAATCCGATGACCGCACAGGTAGCTACAGTTACAACACAGCGTTTCTCAATGGACTATTGTAAATTCGGCCAAGGAGCCGAAACTCTCGTGGTGATTCCGGGTCTCAGTGCCCAGAGTGTCATGCCTATGGCTGAGCTTATGGCCAATGCCTACAAACTGCTGTCTGATGATTATACAATTTATGTATTTGACAGAAAAAAAGGAACTCTGAATATACCTTATACTATTAAAAATATGGCAGAAGACACTGTAGAAGCCATAAAAGAACTTGGTCTTTCCAATGTCTGCATCTTTGGCGCATCCCAGGGCGGAATGATCGCAATGGAGATAGCCCTGGAACATCCCGGACTGGTAAAGAAGCTTTTACTCGGATCCACCTCTTCCCATATAAGCGAGGAAGGCTTCTCTGTCTTTGACAACTGGATAAGACTTGCAAGGGAAAGAAACGGGGAAGGGTTATATATGAATTTCGGAGAAAAGGTTTATCCGGAAGATGTTTTTGAAACAATCAAAACAGGGTTTATACAGATTTCAAAAACCGTAACAGAAGAAGATTTTTCCCGCTTTATCGTTCTCGCTGAAAGCCTTAGGGATTTTAACATCACAGAAGAGCTTCCTAAGATCACCTGCCCGACACTGGTTATAGGCTCGAAGACCGATAATGTTTTGGGCGGACAAGCTTCTGAAATCATTGCCGCACATCTCACCGGCAGCCCGGATTGCGAGCTTTATATGTATGACGGATACGGTCACGCAGCATATGACTGTGCCCCCGACTACACTGAGAGGTTACTGAAGTTCTTAAAGAAATAAAAACTATACTTTAGCATTAACATCGTTTTACAAAACAGGACGATGCTAATGCTTATTGTCTTACAGAAATAGGAGCGTTTGATGCTTAACTGGATAAGTAACTTTAACTACGACTTTGCCATAGCAACGATTCCTATCCAGATAATACTTCTTGTGTTTTATGGAGTACGAAGGAATCTTCCCGTAGGCCAGAGCTTTTGCTTCTGGCTTGTTATGGTTGCCAATCTGGTGATGACTTCGGCCGATATCATTTCCTGTGAGATGAATGAGATCTGGACAGAATTTCCTCTGTGGGTCATGTATGCCATCAATCATGCATATTTTCTCGGATTCATCGTACGAGGCTGGGCACTTTTTGCCTATACTGCAGAAACCTCACATTTCCTCAAGAACAACTCTCTGTATAAGGTCATTGCCTCCATCCCGGCCATGGTGGCTGTCTTCCTGATCTTTTCAACCCCCTGGACCTCGGCTATCTATACCATTGCGGCAGATGGTTATCATAACTGTTCTCTCTACGGCATTATCTATTTTGATACTTATTTTTACATCATATTATCGATCCTTATAGTTTTGTTTAAGTGGAAGACTTTGTCACCCAGAGTCAAGGGCGGACTTCTTTCCTTTAATCTGCTTCTGCTTTTCGGTATCATCATCAGAAAGCAGTTCTACCATATGCTGGTAACCAGTTATTTCAGCATTCTTTCCATACTCATCATTTTCCTCACCACGGAAAATCCCGATCTATACCGGGACAGCAGGACGAAGCTTCTAAACAAAGAAGCTCTGGATATGATCGGCTTCGATTACTGGGAGAGAAACATTTCCTATAGTCTTCTGGTTATGATCGTTCATAACTATGAAACATCCAAGTCAGTTTACGGCATCAGCCAGGTGAACGAAAGTCTAAAGAGGATGGCAGATTGGGTAATGAAGAATTACCCGGGTTATAATTGTTTTTATACCAGAAACGGAACCTTTATCATTCTTATGAAGGGACAGCTGCCTGCAGAGCCGGAAGCAATAATGAAAAACTGGAAAGAAAAGTATGAAGCTTTCCAAAATAGCTGTGATACTCCGGTAACCATGAAGATATCCGCAATGATGCTGCCTGCATATCTGGTAAACAACAATGATCTAACCATAGGTGATCTGGCAAGATACTCCAGGATCGATGCCTATTCAGAAAACCGCCGCGGAAACTATGTTTTCTCCGATGCCATGATTGAAGACGTTAAGAAACAGAAGTCCCTGGAAAAAGCCGTTAAAGATGCCATCGCAACAAACCGATTTGAAGTTTACTTTCAGCCCATCTATTCTGTTAAAGAAGGGATAATAGAAGGGGCAGAGGCATTGGCACGATTAAATGATCCGAGCCTGGGCTTCATATCACCTCTTGATTTTATTTCAATAGCAGAAAAGAACGGAGATATCATCGAAATAGGACGGCAGATCTTTGAAAAGGTTTGTCTCTTCCTTGAAAACACCGACACCCAAAAATTAGGGATTAAATATATCAATGTAAATCTTTCACCCATACAGTGCATGAGCAACAGTCTTTCAGAGGAGCTTTCGGATATAGCCAAAAAACATGGTTTATCCATGAACATGTTTGATTTTGAAATAACCGAGTCTCTGATAGAAGATTACGAAATGATCCAGATGCAGATAGCAGGACTTCGTTCCATGGGTGCAGAGCTGTCTCTTGATGATTTCGGAACAGGTGCATCGAATCTGACAAGCCTTATGAATCTTCCGATCCACGTTGTAAAGATTGATCTGACCTTCACAAGATCCTTCTTCGCCGGAAAAGCTGAATTCCTGCCGGATCTTATAAAACTTTTCCAGCGCTCCAACATGGCAATAGTTGTTGAGGGTATCGAAACAGAAGAGATGAAAAACAAGATGGCCGAGCTTGGCTGCGACTACGAGCAGGGTTACTACTTCTCAAGGCCGCTGCCGCCGGAAGAATTCATTGAATACATGAAAAATCAGCTTCAACAATAAACACTGATAAAAAATCCTTATATCTGCTTATTTTTGTGACGAAAATTATGTGTAATGGTATGTAATGCCCCGGGATGATAATAATGACCGGAGTTTTTCTTTCAAACCTACGTCACATAGACCGGTATAAAGGAGATGCAGTATGAGAACAGATAATGATAAAGGGAAAACCATCATATACCTTGAGGGAAGGATCAATACAGACAATGCCTCAAAGGTTGAAGCAGAGATATTATCAATAATCAATGAACTGAAGCCCGGACAGGAAATCCTTTTTGATGCAGAAAAACTCGAATATATTTCCAGTGCGGGTCTGCGTGTTCTCATGAAGGTGCGAAAACAACTGGGAAAACCGGTTACTGTAACAGAAGCAAGCCGTGATGTATATGATATTTTCGAAACAACAGGGTTTACAGATCTGTTTAATGTAAAAAGAGTCCTCAGGAAAGTTTCCATTGAGGGCTGTGAAAAACTGGGCGGTGCTCCAAACTGTGAAGTTTATCGTCTTGACCCGGAAACCATAGTGAAGGTTTATAAGGGGGATTTATATACCCGTGAGAAGATAGAAAAAAACCGGGAGCTTGCCAAAAAGATTTTTACAGGAGGAATCCCTACGGCTATACCTTTCGACATGGTCAAAGTGGGATCCCACTACGGTCTCGTTTTTGAAATGATGGCAGGAAGTTCTCTGGCAAACATACTTTCTTCACACCCCGAAGACACAACAAGGTATGGAAAACTTGTTGCCGGGTTTATAAAGAAACTTCATTCAACCGAATTTGAAACAGGAGTTCTTCCTGATGCCAGGGCGCCTTATCTCAGGAGCCTTAAATATCTTGAGGAAATAGGAGTATACACAACGGATGAAGCAGAGAGGGTACATGAACTCCTCCGCACCATTCCTCCTCGAAATACCTTTATTCATCAGAATCTTAATCCTGTCAACATCATGCTGATGGATGACGAATTCATCCTCATAGATGTGGATGATTCCGGAATCGGACATCCGGTCTGGGATCTTATGGGAATGTATCAGGTTTATGTCACCGGAGCAAAAGCAGGTTGGACAAAACCGATGATGGGTCTCGGAGAAGATATATTAAAACCTCTTTGGAACACAATTCTTCGTTCATACCTTGGGGAGGTACATAGTGATGATATCCCTGAGGTGAACAGGGTTCTTGGCGGTTATACAAAAATGAATCAGATATTCGAGCTGGTGACAAACCCGACCATCTCCGGAGATATAAGAAAGCCTGCTATAGAAAAAGAAAAGGCAGCTTTCTTCGATATGATGGATACACTTTACCCGGTACCCAGATGGATCTGAGAAAACAATGATCTCTAAATAATTTGCAGGATTAAATCTGTTTCATAGAACAGTAATACCACAAGAACTAATCCTGCATATTGAATTCAGGAGGGGTTCAATTGGAAAAATACAGATACTGTGACGAGGAACTTAAACTGATGGAGAACAGTCATGTTCCCTTCGCTGTTTATCAGTTTATAAATAAAAGAGTGATTACCATAATTCTTTCCCAAGGCTTCATTGACCTGTTCGGATTTGAGGGCATGAAAAAAGAAGATGTTTATGCTCTCATGGATAACAACATGTACCGTGATACACATCCTGATGACATGGCTACTCTTGGGGATGCTGCCTATCGTTTCGCAACTGAAGGCGGTGCCTATGATGTGATCTACAGATCCAAAACGCATGGAGAATACAGGATCATCCATGCCTACGGAAGACATATTCACAAGGAAGACGGTACACGTCTGGCTTTTATCTGGTATACGGACCAGGGTGCCTATGTTGAAGACGGCAAAAACGAAAAAGACTGGATGATGAATCTTTTTAAGAATCAATTAGCAGAAAGAAGCATTATCGCACAGACCAGTCATGACTATCTGACAGGTCTTCCTTCCATGACTTATTTCTTTGAGCTTGCGGAAGCGGGTTGCAAAAGGATCCGTGAAAAAGGAAAAAAACCTGTTATTCTCTTTACCGATTTCAATGGGATGAAGGTATATAACCAAAAATATGGTATGGAAGAGGGCGATAAGGTTCTTAAGGAATTCACAGATAAACTGGTCGGGATTTTCACCCATGAAAACTGTAGCAGATTCAGCGCGGACCACTTCTGCATCTATACGAACCTGGATAAAGGACTTTCGGCAGCAGAGCAGCTTGTCTCAAGTAATGCAGGAATCGATATTGAAAAGAAACTCCGTATTCGTATAGGTATGTATGTTTATGAGGATGAGAACATCAGCATAAGTGCTGCCTGTGACAGGGCAAAGATGGCCTGTGATTCCGGCAAAAATACCTTTACTTCAAAGCTGTATGTTTTTGACCAAAAAATGATGACGGCTATTGAGAATCGTCAATATGTGGTAGAGAATCTTGACAAAGCCATAAAAGAAGGTTGGATCAAGGTCTACTATCAACCCATCATCAGAACCGCCAATGGCATGGTATGTCATGAGGAAGCACTGTCCAGATGGATAGATCCTGTAAAGGGCTTCCTTAGTCCTGCAGAATTCATACCTGCTCTCGAAGAATCCAACACCATATTTAAGCTCGATCTATATGTTGTAGATTCTATTTTGGTAAAAATGAGAGAGCAGGCAGACTGCGGTCTTTATCTGGTTCCTCAATCCGTAAACCTGTCAAGATCCGATTTTTATACCTGTGATATCGTTGAAGAAGTCAGAAAACGTGTAGATGAGGCAGGAATTCCTAGAGACAGAATTGTTATAGAGATTACAGAAAGTATCGTAGGCGATGACATTGAATACATGATTGATAGAATCAATCGTTTTAAGGAACTGGGATTTAAGGTCTGGATGGATGATTACGGCAGCGGTTATTCATCTCCTATGATTCTTCAGAAGGTACCCTTTGACCTGATTAAGATAGATATGCAATTTGTAAGGCAGCTCGAAGAAGGTGAAAGGGCAAAGATCATACTGACCGAGATCGTCAGAATGGCAATGGCACTTGGAATGGATACAATCGCCGAAGGAATTGAAACAAAAAAACAGGCTGAATTCCTTAAGGACATCGGCTGCGATATGCTTCAGGGATACTATTTCTGCAAGCCGATACCTCCGGAAGAAATCATTAAAAGAAACAGAGAAGGAATACAGATAGGTTTTGAAAATCCCAGGGAAGAGGATTATTATACCCAGCTTGGTAAAGTAAATCTTTATAATCTTTCTATTTCAGCAGATGATATTTACGGCGGTGACAGTTATTTTGATACCTGGCCCATGGTCATGACTGAATGCAAGGATGGTCACATAAAGATCATAAAATACAATACTTCTTTTAAAGCCTATACCGACAAACTATTCCCGGATTTCGCCAATAAATATGAGTTTGATTTATCTGATTTTAAAGGTAAAAACGGAGAGCTTTCCCTTAATGCAGTTTTTCAATGTGCAGAGGATGGAAAGAGAATCATCCTTGATGACATGACAAAGGACGGAAAGATCATTCAGATCATGGCCTGGAGAGTGGCGGTGAATCCCGTGACAAAGGTTTCGGCTGTAATGGTTGCCGTACTATCTTCATCAGATCAGCGCAACGGATTCCTTGACGAAAAGCACAACAAAGAGTTTCAAAGATTATCCGGAAAATATGAAAAACTCCGGAAAGAAAATGTGCCGTCATCGCCTGCGGAATGGCGAAATTCCATAATGAAGACACCGTAGCTGAAGTCTTTGAAATCGCAGAAAAGAGAATGTATGAAAACAAACACTTTTTAAAAAGAACAAAAATGCAGCAATCTCAATAGTTAACCAAAAGGAACGATACCCCTGCCGATACGACAGTTTTCATTGGCATACTGAAAAACTTACCGGGAATCATCCCTGACACCCTTATAAGAATGTGTCAGGGATGATTCCCGGTAAGTTTTTCAGTATGCCAGACAGACCCGTCCCGGTGATTATTCTTTGAATCATGACACTAAACTGTTTTACTTGTCGTTATGAATTTATCAACCCAAAAATTGAACAAATAGAAAATATTTTTTATTACACATTTCACAGATATTCTTAAGACTCTTAAAATCTATTGAAAACGCTTTCCGGTAATTCTAAAATAAATATGAAAATTTTATAAACTGGTCCAATGATATTTTATACGGTCAATAAAATATCATCGGATCTACATGTATTGTCAGTTCCCGGAGAACTGATTCTCCATGGACTGACGTTCCCAAATTCAGGAGGTAATGTATGATCAGTTTTTTGTTTTGTCTCTGTTTACTGATCGCGGGCTACTTTACTTATGGTAAGTTAGTAGACAACACCTTTGGTCCTGATGACCGTGAGACACCGGCTGTCGCCATTAATGATGGTGTTGACTATGTAGTTTTACCACAGTGGAAGCTGTTCCTGGTTCAGCTCTTAAACATCGCAGGACTTGGTCCTATTTTCGGTGCACTTCAGGGAGCCCTTTGGGGACCTATAGTATTTCTCTGGATAACCTTCGGTACTATTTTTGCCGGCGGCGTACATGATTACTTCTCAGGTATGCTCAGTGAAAGAAATAACGGTGATTCCATAGCCGAGGTTACAGGTAAGTATCTGGGAAATACCATGAAGACCATCATGAGAGGTTTTTCAGTTGTTCTTCTCATAATGGTTGGTACTGTATTTGCAGTAGGTCCTGCAGGACTTATCGTTCAGCTTCTTGCCAACAAAGGTGTTACAGGAGCTTTTGCGAGTACGGCAGTATGGCTTGCCATCATCCTTACTTATTACTTCATCGCAACATTTGTTTCCATCGACAAGATAATCGGTAAGATTTACCCTGTATTCGGAATCTGCCTTATCATCATGGCAATCGGTGTAGTTATCGGACTTCCTTTACATGGTTTCCATACACCTGAGCTTTGGGATCATTTCTATAACATGCATCCTAAGACAACTCCTGTATGGTCATTTATGTTCATCACAGTTGCCTGCGGTGCCATCTCAGGTTTCCATTCAACTCAGTCACCTCTTATGGCAAGATGTCTTAAGTCAGAGAAACAGGGACACTTCGTATTCTACGGTGCAATGGTAGCCGAAGGCTGTATCGCTCTCGTATGGGCTGCAGCAGGATGTTCTCTTTATGCAGCAGACGGAGGTCTCAATACAGGTCTTCAGGAAGCTCTTGCAGCAGGACAGTCGGCAGCCATCTATGATGTCTGCGTTAAGACCATGGGCAATGTAGGCGTTATCCTCGCTATGCTCGGTGTTGTAGCGTGTCCTATCACTTCCGGTGATACAGCATTCCGTTCAGCAAGACTTACACTTTCAGACTGGTTAAAGATCGATCAGAAGTCCTACGCAAACAGACTTAAGCTTTGCATACCTCTTCTCGGCTGCGGTGCTTTTCTTGGATTCGGAAATTCCTTCGGACTTTTCAGCTATGCTGTTATCTGGAGATATTTCTCCTGGACAAACCAGACTCTTGCAATGCTTGTTCTCTGGTCAGGTGCAATGTATCTTGTAAAAGAGAAGAGAAACTATTGGGTATGTGCAGCTCCTGCAACTTTCATGTCAGCAGTTTCCGCAACATATTTCTCAATGGCTCCGGAGTGCTTAGGTCTCATTCCTGTATTCACAAACAACAGAGCATTTGCTTATCCCTTCGGAATACTCGTTGCAGTATGCTTCCTTGGTCTTTTCCTTAAGGCAGCAAAAAAGTATGATCCTAAGGTAAATCTTCACTCAGCTCACGCTTAAAGCAGGTGCTCAATTAAATAATCAGATGTCAGCTTGACCGATGATATCTTTCGAGTAGGGGGATGACCCCTACTCGATTTATTAATATAAGAACAGACCAATATACAAATACTTTTACAGAATCCGTGAAAACTCAGAATTCTTGGAGTATTTATATAGTGGACAAAAAATAAACTTCTATATTATACGGAGGCCAATATGTTATTTTCTCCCAAATGTCTCGGAACCACAACATTAACAAAAGAGGAACTGAAAGAAGATAAGGCAAAATGCGTGAAGATCGGTCCCTGCGGACTCGGAGCGAAGGCACTGTATCTTAACAGTTTCTTTCTGGACAGGGTTTACTACATAAGCTACAAGGATATAAACAGATGCTTTAAGAGGGTTGCCATGAGTAAGGGCGGTTTTACCGGGAAAGGTGTTTTCGGAAGTATGCCTTACCTCGTTGTTCAGTACGGCACCGGGCTTGAAAAGCAGTGCAATTTCAAGTTCGAAGAAGAAGTTGACATGTTCCTTCAGGAGCTTTCAAAGATAAGACCTGAAATGCCGCTTCACAGCGTGGAAGCCGAATACAAGCTGAGAATGGCTGAAGAAGAGGAAAGGAAGAGATACCTGAAGGAACTTTCTCCTGAACAGGAAACCTCAGTTCAGGTTTTGAGGGAGGCAGAGGAAGTCGTTAAAGCTTATCCTGAGCAGTATACAAAACTCTCTGTAACTGCTAAACAGAAGCGTGTCATCGAACGCATAAGCCCAACCTATCAAAAGGTTGCACTGGCCATCCTGATGCTTTCCATAGCTTCGGCACTGTTTGGTATTTTTGCTCTTATCAAAGGACAGGGCCTGGCCATTTACTTTGTACTTTTTGGTTTCTCCTTTATCTTTATCGTTATTTCCTCAAGGATACTTCCCACAGGAAGAAACAATAAAGCTTATGCGGAGAAGGAATGGGCAGACGCTCTTAATGACATGTCTGAAACCATGAAGGATAACAAAGACTTCCCGGTTCCTCCTCAGTATGCACATCCTGTTGTTCTGGAGAGAATGATCAGAGTCATAAGGGAGGGCAGAGCTGACAGCATCAGTGATGCATTCACCATAATGAAGGAAGACCTTAAGAAGCTGAACAGCGATGTTACTGTTTCTCAAAAGGAATATGACGAGGTTGTTCAGGTTAAACCGATGTTTCTGGTAATGGACTACAAATAAAAGATTTTGTTCAGGGAAGATGTTGATGGCTTCCGATACTACAGATGCGTCCACAGAAGAAAGCTCTGAATCAAAAAAATCTCAGTCTGCAACCTATAAAAGTGCGAGAGGCTGGTCCATCCGTTTTCAGCCTGAGGATTTTGAAGTAAAATTTCTAAAAAGAAAATTAAATATTATTATTACAAATATAAAGTCGATAAAATATGTAGCGAGTCAGGCTACATTTCGGCTTTATATTTTTTTTCTTTTTTTTTTCAATTACATCGAGGTAAAAATACATGTTTAAATCCAGCTTTAAACGTTCTTTACGTGCTTTAATTTCAATAACAACAGCCATGCTTCTTATGACCGGCTGTATGGATCAAATACCGGAAATACAAGTCACTCCCAAGGAGACTTCCAGCGAAAAACCGACGGATGCAGAAACCACCGCTTCTACCACCGGAACAGAAGCCGGCGGTACAACAGCTGAAACCAAGGACGTATCAGATGATCCAAAAGCCGCAGAAAAGAACGAAGAAATAGTCCTTCTATTCACAAGTGACGTTCACTGCGGCATGGATAAGGGATTCGGGTACGTCGGACTTCAGGATATAAGAGATGAACTGGAGAATAAAGGCTATACCACCATGCTTATAGATAACGGAGATTTCATTCAAGGCGAAGCTGTGGGAACTCTCACCAAAGGTGAGGATCTTGTGAAACTTATGAATTCCCTGAATTATGATTTTGCGGTTGTTGGAAATCATGAATTTGATTACGGTATGGATCAGTTCATGAAGATAGCTGATATGGCAAATTTCCCTCTGATAAGCTGCAATTTCAGAAAAAACGGAGATTTGGTATTTGACCCCTATGTCATTAAAGAAGTTTGTGGTTTAAAGATCGGCTTTGTGGGCGTCACAACCCCCACGACCATCACAAACTCAACACCGAAATATTTCCAGAATGACAAGGGTGAATATATCTACGATTTTATGCAGGATGATACCGGCGATATGCTGTATGAAGCAGTTCAGAAATCTATAGATGAAGTAAGAGCCCAGGGTGCTTCCTATGTTTACCTGGTAGGACATCTCGGAATGAATGAAGGCGACCATCCCTGGAACTATAAAGATGTGATATCACACATAAGCGGTATAGATGTTTGTTTTGATGGTCATAGTCATGATACAGAGCATGTAATCATGAAGGACAAAGACGGAAAAGACGTACCGAGATTTGGTCTCGGCACAAAGTTAAATGTCATTGGATACAGCCACGTCACAAAAGATGGCGGAATCGTTGATACCAACGTATGGAGTTGGACAAATAGTGTTTCTCTGCCTGATCTTCTGGGTGTCAAAAACAGGATTTCAAAAGTGATAGATGAGGATATGGCAGAGACTGATAAACTTATGAAGCAGGTTGTTGCCCACTCCTCAGTAGACCTGACTGTTAACGACCCAACTGAAAAAGATGAGAACGGACAGCCGATAAGAATGGTAAGGCGTGCCGAAACAAATCTTGGTGATCTCTGTGCTGATGCTTACAGGGATCAGACAGGAGCCGACATTGGCTTTATAAATGGAGGAGGCATAAGGGCCGAGATTTCTAAAGGAGATATAACCTACGGTGACATCATAAATGTCAATCCCTTTGGAGATACTGTCTGTGTGATAGAAGCCAAGGGGCAGCAGATAATCGATGTTCTTGAATGGGGCGCCAGGGGAATACCCGATGAAAACGGAGGCTTTTTACAAGTTTCAGGTATGAGTTACGAAATTGATGCTTCCATCCCAAGCGGTGCTCAGTCAGATAATAACGGTATGTGTACAGGATTTAATGGAAAACGGCGTGTAAAGAATGTAAAAATAGGCGATGACCCCATAGACCCTTCCAAATCTTATACCGTGGCAAGTATTAATTACCTTCTTCAGGAAAACGGAAACGGTATCACTTCTTTCGATGGCTGTAAATTGGTGCAAAACGACCAAAAGTTGGATAACCAGATATTGATAGACTACATTTCGGATACATTAAAGGGTGAGATTGGTGACGAGTACAAGGATCCATATGGACAAGGCAGAATCGTAATACACGATGCAGCTTAACATTCGTAAACCATGTAACGTATTTCACTTTAAATCCACTGTTCGAACTTATCGGCCACTCTAAAAGGTGAGTACATGAAATATATCAAAACAAAAGAAGACTCAACTTCCTGTATCATGATTGCAGGAAATACCAATTGTCTTGAAGCGAAAACCCTTAACCATATTGCGGATTATTACAAAGTTGTCATCATTTCAGACAACTCTGATAATGTAGCCACGATTAAGCTTTCCGCTAAATATTCCAAAAGAATAAAAACCTACAAAGAGGATCTCTCCTCAGACAACTGTAAAAAGATATTTCAGGCTTTTTCACCGGACACAGTATGGTATTTTTCGGGCTATACAGATGGATGTGATGGTCTCAGAGATGAAAACAAGAAGCTGTCAGCTCTCATACATTACTGTTCTGAAATAGGAGTTCAGAAGCTGATCTTTATCTCCTCTGTCAGCAGCCTTAACTACTACTTCAAGGATACCGTCAGCGGCAAAGTGAAGATTTACCTGTCTGAAACCGGGTTCGAATGCAGTCAGCTTGAAAACCTTTGCAGATACAGCTCCACAAAAAACTATTTGAAATACATAATCCTGAGAGCTCCCTACCTGTACAGCAAATATAATAATACAAAAAACTATCTGGGCAGTATCTTCAGCAGGATGGAAGAAATCGAACCTATAGTTTTTCCTTATGATGCCTCCGGTAAGATTGATTTTCTTTCTGTCCGGGATCTTACAGAGCTTTTGATGTTTATAACCGAGGAAACCCTGGATGATGCCGGAACCTACACTTTAACCTCGGATTCAGGACTTACTTATCAATCATTTGCAGAATTACTGAAAAAATGTGAACCTTCAACACAGGCAAGCTTTTCCGAAGGAAACCCGTGCGTTTTGGAGCTTGATGAGAAAAACGAAAACAAAAATATCAGAAAAGAGTATGGTTTCATACCTTTGGATAATATTGTCGAAAACCTGAATGACTTCTATAAGATATACAAACAGGGTCTTAATAAAGAAGTAAATTTCATTGAAAAGCTTCTGGAAAGGATACCAAGGCTCCCACAGATAGCATTGGCAGTTGCCGAAACTCTGGTTCTGTTTGTCATCGTCCAGCTGCTTTTACCCTACACCTCGGATAATACACTTTTTAAATATGTGGATCTGAGACTGTTCTTTGTTGTCATACTGGGTGTTACCTACGGAATGATACCGGGAATGCTTGCCGGACTTCTGATGTGTTTTTCATTGATACACTCTTATTCCCAGGCAGGAATCACGATCAAAATGCTGTTTTACAATATGGACTACTGGCTTCCCTTTGCCATCTACCTTATGACCGGAGCCATCACAGGCTATCTTGTAAGTGCAAAGGATCAGAAGCTGAAATTTGCGGAGGATGAAGCAATTTCGTTACATAACAAATATGCCTTCCTGAATGATGTTTATATGTCCGTTATAAACAACAAGGAAGAGTATAAGCGTCAGATTCTCGGTTATCAGGACAGTTTCGGAAAGATATTTGAAGCGGTCCACAGTCTGGACAGCTCAGTGCCTGAAAAGATCTTTATGAACAGCATTGAAACACTGGAAAATATCCTGGATAACCATACTATAGCCATATATACCCTGGACAAATACCAGAGATTCGGAAGACTGGTGGCATGCTCAAGAGAGCTTCTGACTTATCAGCCTAAATCTCTGTACATTGAACAGATAAGTGAAGTATATGAGGTGATCAAAAACCGTGAGACCTGGAAGAATATTAATTTTAAAGAGGATCTTCCTGCCTATGCTTACGGAATTCTGGATGAGGGAAAAGTCCGTATCATGATCTGTATTTATAAGGCATCACAAATGCAGATGAGTCTTTACTACATGAACCTTTTCACCATCATCTGCCACCTCATAAGGTTCGCTTTTATAAGAGCACTGAGATACCAGACAGTTTTGGAAGAAAACAAATACTTCGAAAATACCGGAATCCTCAAGCCGGAGTTTTTCATATCCGAGCTTAAAGCTCAAAGGAATATGGCAGATAAGGGCATCGCAAGTCATGTGCTTTTGAAACTGCATTCTTTTAACATTGTCGAAACCGATAAAAAGCTGGGACATCTCATACGTCATACGGATTCCCTGGGAATAGGAGAGGATGGAAAATATTATCTGCTGCTCAGACAGATCGATGCCCAAGTATTCAGAATCATCGATCAGCGTCTCAGGGATAATGGCATCGAGTTTTCCGTTGTGGAAGGAGTGTAATCATGATCCTTTTAATGATTTTATTCACACTTCATTACATCATCTGCATAGCTCTGTTTATCCTTATGAAGCTGAAAAAACTCCGCCACAGCTACGTTAACCTTTTTATAGCTGTATTTATTCCCATATTCGGACTTGTCTTCATGCTGTCCAAAAAATCTTCCGATATACGAAGTGACAGAACTGCCATTGATATAGATCTGGAAGTAAAGCCTGATGACGAGGCAAAAGTACTGAACGCTTCATCCAAAATGAAATTTGAAGATTCTGACGATGACGAAGAGGATACCACCGGGTCCGAAGCTGCCGGAGATGATACCCGTTCCTCCGGCGGCGACACAATGATGGATGTGATCAGTGATATTAAAAAGAGCATCGTTATAAGTGATGATAGTGCAGCCGGAAATGTTGTTCCGCTTTCTGAAGCTCTTGCCATAAATGACACAAAAACCAAGAGAGCCCTTATGATCGATCTCCTTTACTCAAATCCGACTGATTTTGTACAACAGCTTTTCTATGCAAAATCAAACGGTGACACTGAGGTAGTACACTATGCGGCAACGGCGCTTACCGAAATACAAAAGGATTTTGACCTTAAATTGAACGACCTTTTAAACAAAAAGGCCTTGTATCCGGATGACCGGAAGCTGAATCTGGAATACATGAATCTGCTTGAAAAATACATTAAAAGCGGACTTCTAAGCGGTGAAAGACTGAGGAATAATCTGAGAAAATACTCCGATCTTATCGCAGATGAGCTTATGAAGGATAATGTCAAGGGCCGATGGTCACTCATAAACAAGAAAGCTAATGCAGATTTTCAGTTACAGGATCTTAAGGCTTTATATGAAGACATTGACTATATGACCAAACGATGGCCTGAAAGAGAAGGAATCTACATCTATTTACTTCACTGGGCCATATTGAAAAAGAACAGAACTCTTATCAATGACATAATAAGTCAGATAAAAAAGAACGTTGAATACATTCCGGAAGAACTCAGAGATCTGATGGATTTCTGGGATGAGAAGGCCTGTTAAAAATGGATAACGAGAATATCAACCACAGACATAAAAGAAGGAATACTATACTTGCCAAAGCCGGCTTCGATGGTCTCTACATCATAGGAGCCGTATTTTGCCTTGCCATGGCTGCGCTTGTACTTCTCCAGATGAACATCCAGTACAGTATAAGGCCTGACAGACTCAGCATAATGTCTAAAGAGGAGCTGTCACGGATCAAGACCACAGAGAATAACGAAGGTGTAGTTAAAGCTACCGGGGATGGAAGAGTTCTTGTGATCTTTGAAGAGGGCGATGATCAAAGCAATGATTCCAAAGATATCTGGATTCCTTTGCTAAATCAGATGAAAATACCTTATGACGTTTGCGATGCAAAAGCTTTTAGTCATGGTAATCTGGCATCTTATGACAAGCTCATAATTTCCATTACTGAATATGCCAAACTCTCCGATGAAATACTGGGAATACGAAACTGGGTAAATGAAGGCGGTAATTTGATGATAGCTTATCCTCCTTCCTATTCGGGAAGCTACGAAAGCCTGTTTAACACCTTGGGTATCAAGGCCTGCGGTGAATCCTCGGTAGTAGTGGAATGCCTTCATTTTACCAATGATTTTATGATTGGCGGAACAGACCATGATTTTCCTGTAACTGATGCTTATGACTCTTCACTAAGCTATACCCTGGAAGACGATTGTACTGTTTACCTTGAAACAAGCGGGAATTACCCTACACCTCTTATTTGGAGAAGACAATGCGGAAAAGGCTCTGTAGTTGTAGATAATTTCGGATACCTGGAAAAAGCCTACAGAGGAATACACAGTTCAGCCTTCAGCCTGCTTGGAGATTACTGTGCATATCCGGTCATTAACGGAGCCTCATTTTATATAGATGATTTCCCATCACCTGTCCCTGAGGGAGACAACACCTATATCAAAAGGGATTACAATATCCCTGTTGCAGATTTTTATATGCAGATATGGTGGAACGACTTATACAAGATGGCTAAGCAATACGGTATCGACTATACAGGACTTGTAATAGAGGATTACTCAGATGTTGTAAGTGGTGACTTTCCGAGAAATTATGAAACCACACAGTTTTTATATTACGGAAACATGCTTCTGGATGAAGGTGGAGAGATAGGAATCCACGGATATAACCATATGCCTCTGGTTCTCGAAAACTTTGATTATCAGGATAAGTATGACAGTTATGTACCTTGGTCATCAACGGATGCTATCAAAAGATCTCTTTATGAGGTGTTCGACTTTACACATAAATTGTTTCCTAATGAGGAACTGAATGTCTATGTACCTCCTTCAAACATTCTATCTGAAGAAGGTCGCCAAATATTAAGTGAGGATACCTCTACCCGATGCATTGCTTCGATTTATTTCCCGGGAGAAATGTGTTTCGAACAGGAATTTGATATCTCTGAAGATGGAATTATAAATGCTCCGCGAGTAACTTCCGGATGTATCATCGATGATTACATGAAGATAGCAGCTCTTTCCGAACTTAATTTCCATCTTGTCAATACACATTTTCATCACCCGGATGATGTGCTTGATGAAGACAGAGGTGCGAAACTCGGATGGTCAAAGCTTCATGATAATCTGCTTGAGTATTTTGGATGGCTTTACAGATGCTGTCCTGCCATAAGAAACCTTACCGGCACGGAACTCGCCGGTGCCATAGAGCGTTATGATCTTATAAAGGTCGACCGTGAATACACAGGCACTGACATTAACCTCAGCTTCAGCAGCTTCTACGATGAAGCATGGATGCTTGTAAGGATCAATAACGGAAAAAGCATACATTCAATAGTTCATGGAAACTATACGAAGGTAGCTGAAAATCTGTATCTTGTGGAATGCACGGGAGACAAGGTTGATATAAAACTGACTTCATAAATCATCAGCCCCACAGGGGGACCTGATAATAGGACTTATGTTTTAAACAGAGGTGGAACGTGAGAATCTGTGTGATCCTGGAAGGATGTTATCCATATGTTACAGGAGGTGTATCTACCTGGATACACCAGTATATGTCTGCCATGCCCCAGCATGAATTTGTCATATGGGCCATAGGTGCGGATTCCTCCATGAAAGGAAAATATAAATACACATTACCTGAAAACGTAGTAGAAATACATGAGGTATTTTTAAATGACGCTCTGACCCAAAAAGGTATTCCTAAAAAATATAAGTTCTCACAAAGGGAGATAAAGGCACTTCGCGATTTTGTCAACTGCGATTCTCCCGACTGGGATCAACTGTTAAAGATGTATTCCCAGGACAGGATCGATCCAATTTCTTTCCTTATGAGTGAAGAGTTTCTGGATATTCTTATAAATCTTTGCGAAGATGAATATCCCTATACGGCTTTTTCTGATTTCTTCCATACTGTAAGATCCATGTTCCTTCCGGTACTGTATCTTCTCAGTATGAAAGTCCCGAGAGCCGACCTTTTCCATTCCATAGCCACAGGCTACGGAGGACTTCTGGCAAGGCTTGGAAGCTATAAGTTTAAAGTTCCTTATCTGATAACAGAGCATGGTATCTATACAAGAGAACGGGAAGAGGAGATCATACGTGCCAAGTGGGTTATTCCTGCTTTTAAAAAGCTCTGGGTAAGGTTTTTTTACATGCTTTCGGAATGTGCCTATGATAAGGCTTCAATGGTCACAAGTCTCTACTCGGACGCAAGAAAGATACAGATAGAGATGGGCTGTGACCCGGATAAATGTGTATTTATAGGAAACGGAATACATTATGAAAGATTTAAAGACATTCCCATGAAGCAGCCCTCGGAGCATATCGATATGGGAGCCGTTCTCCGTATTGCCCCGATAAAGGATGTTAAGACCATGATATATGCCTTTGCCGGATGCAAAGAGCGAGTACCCAATGCAAGACTTTTTATTGCAGGTCCTGAGGATGACAAGCAATATGCAAAGGAATGTTACGACCTGGTGGATCTTCTGGAGGTTGATGACGTGTATTTCATGGGACCCATCAATGTCGTAAAACACCTGGGAGATTTTGACTTCACGATATTGTCAAGTGTCTCAGAAGGTATGCCGCTTTCGGTACTTGAATCCTTCGCGGCAGGAAGACCCTGTGTCACAACGGATGTTGGCAGCTGCAAGGAGCTTCTGGCAGGATCTCCTGAGGACAATTTCGGACCGGCGGGAATCTGCGTTCCTCCCATGGATATTCCGGAGCTGACAAATGCTCTTATCCAAATGTGTTTGAAACCTGAAGCCCGTTATCAGATGGGAATAGCAGGAAGAAACAGAGTTGCAAGGTTTTTTCTCCATGACGATATGATAAGGAAATATCAGAGTGTTTACGATGAGGTATTTAAAAGATGGCAGGGATAGGCTTCAGTTTAAAAAAACTCTTCAGTAAAAAAGGAATATTCAATCTTTGCAAGGCCTACGGGTACTCAGGTATAGTAACCATAGGTCCTATGCTGCTGGGCATTATTTTCCTTTCCGGAATATCCATGCTATCACAAAGTATAGGGCTCAGCGATTACAAAAGACATATTTTAAACTGTGCCCTGACCTATAGTCTGATGTTTGCATTCTTTATAACCTCCATCTTCGATATGGTTGTAACAAGATATGTTTCCGACAGGCTTTATGAAGGCAAAAATGAAATGGTTATGCCTTCCTTTTACGGAGCCGTATCCATAGAACTGGTTATCTGTCTTATCACATATACACCTATATTAATAGCTTCTGTGGAAAATTTCCTGCAACTGATTTTATGCCTTTGGTTTGCCATGATACTCATGGTGGTCTGGACAGAAATGATCTTCATAACAGCCCTGAAGGATTTCAGTTCCATCGTTATTTCCTTTACCATCTCACTTATGTCAGGCTTTTTACTGGCGCTGATTTTGATCGTTCTCGGAATGGCAAGCATGGAAGGATTTTTACTTTCTGTAGCTGTTGCCTACGGAATACTGGCAACAAGAATGTATATGCTGATGCTGGATTATTTTCCGAAAAGTTCAGGAAGCTATTACTCATTTATCAGATATATCGATAAATATCCGGAACTCCTTGCCTCGGGATTTCTTATGAAGGTAGGGCTTCTCGGTCATGTTTTAGTCATGTATTTCGGTCCTCTCAAGATTCAATACAGAGGCCTGTTTTACGGAGCTCTGGAATATGAGGTTCCGGCTCTTATAGCCTTTGCTTCCATCCTTATATCCACCATCAACTTTGTGGTTTCCGTGGAGGTGAATTTCTATCCTAAGTACAGTAACTACTATGGTCTTTTTGCTTATAAAGGCGCTATCAAAGATATCAAACTGGCAGAAAAGGACATGCTGAGAGTTCTTTCCCGTGAGCTTGCCTATCTTGCAAGTAAACAGGTATTTACCACTATCATATTTATAGTAGTCGGCACTCCTCTGGTTGAGTATTTATTCCCGGGAGTCAGTTCTCTGTCCCTTGCCATATATAAGATACTGTGCGTGGGTTACGGAGTTTATGCCGTAGCAAATTCTGTTCATCTTATCGAACTGTATTTTGATGATTATACCGGAGCATTTATAGGCTCATTACTTTTTGCAGGTATAAGTGTTGCGGTTAACACATGGCAGATCTTATATGGCAATGAGCAGTTTTACGGAATGGGCTTTTTTGCAGGTGTTATCGTATTCTATTTTTATATAATTACAAGACTTAACTGGTACTCCAGAAAACTTCCTTATTTTCTTCTTTCAAGGCAAAACCTTATACGTACAGAAGAAAAAGGATTCTTTACCGTGCTCAGCAATAAATTGGAAGCTATGCAATCCGGTGATAATTATAAAGATGCATCTGAAGGATCAATGGCAGTTGATACAGGTGGAGGCAAACCATGATAAAAAAACCACTACATCATTTCGTAGCCTTCCTTGCCTGTATTTGTGTTATTACAGCATGTTCAAATAAGGAGAGTGCTTCGGAAGAAAGCTCAACTCCTGCCATGTCCGAGTCGCTTTATGATTTTGACGAAACCAACGATGAACCGGCAGAAGAGACTGAAGCTTATTTAAAAGCTGAACCTCACGAAGAACATCTCTATGACGACAAAAAACTTTACAAAAATCAGGACGATTATTCTGTCATAACCATGTACCTTACTGTGAGCAAAGGGAATACAGGTGACAGCAGTCGTCACACCTGGGAAGAAGTCAACAAATATTCCACCTACGATTATAAAAATGCCGGTATAAAAGAACGTTACAAAGTTGAAGGCCTCCTTCAGATCGATGAAACCGGAAACGGCATAACGGAAAACTCATTTGGATACGATGAAACAATCCCCAACGTATCTGTTCAGGTCAGAGGTCAGACCTCATCAATGGCTATACAAAAAAACTACAAAATAAGGATAAAAGATGGAAGAGGGGAGTTCAGGGGGCAACGGACTCTTAACCTTAATAAACACAGAAGTGATGTTTTTCGTTTTGCCAATAAAATGAGTTATGATCTTGCAAACAGCATCCCGGAACTTATAGCCGGGAGAACCCAGTTTGTCCATTTATATGTTAAAGACACCACCTCTCCCAAAACAGTTTCTCCCGATAATGCTTCCGTCGCAGATGATAAAACCAATAGTAATGAACAATCCAGTTATGAAACCGACACCGGAATTAACATTACTGCCCCGGATGGATACGAGGATTATGGTTTATTTACCATGGTAGAACAGGTAAACAGAACCTATCTGAGAACCCATGGTTTTGATGAAAACGGCCAACTGTATAAAGTTACTTTTTTTGAATGGAATACTATGGATGAGCTTATGATCGATGAAGACGATCCCTCATTTGATCAGTCAAAGTTCGATGATTATCTTGAATCAAAAGTAAACAACGACCATTCAAACCTTCGTGATACATTGACAGCCTTACAAAACTATTCCATCCCCATAGATCAGATTCTGGAAGAACATTTTGATGTTGAAAACATGATGTATTTTTTGGCATTCAACATATTGAATGGCAATGCCGATGTGG
This sequence comes from Oribacterium sp., assembly GCA_017940955.1. The sequence continues at coordinate 7,540 of JAGAXP010000087.1, read as the reverse complement.
GCGCACGTAATCTGTTCTTATACAGTCCTCTTAATTCCAAAAAGATTTATTTTATATGTTGGGATATGGACAATACTTTTATGAATATCTACCGAAAAGAAAAGAATCACTCTGATGCTCTTTCCTGGGAACGTGGTATGACAAAATATTTAGGTCTGACCCTTGTCAACAGGTTGATGAAAGAACAGAGGTACAGGGATATGCTTTCTGATGCTGTGGAAGATCTTTATCAACACTATATCACTCCGGATATTGTACAGACACGAGCATTAAAATATGCCAACGTGGTAGAACCTTATGTTTTCTCCATGCCGGATCTGCATCATGCCCCTGTAAAAGATCCCGAACAATATGAGGAACTGGTTTCACGATTAGGTGAAGAGGTTGAGAATAACTACAATGTCTTTAAAGAATCCATGAAATGGCCATGGCCTTTCTTTATAGGACTTCCGATTGTCGATTACGCTAAAAATGAAACAATCTTTACCTGGACCACTTCTTATAATTACGGTGAAGATGTAACCTATGATTTATATGTTTCTACCGACTATTATTTTGAAAATATCCTTTACGAGGAACATGATTTAACAGTACCGATTGCCACAACCAAAAGCCTGGCTCCGGGAACTTATTATCTAAAGGTTACTTCCACAGGTAAATCAGGTTATACCATGGATTGTTTTGACTATTTTTCACTGGAAGATGGAGACAAATGTTACGGCTGTTACTGTTTTATCATTAATAAAGATGGAACGGTAATTAACTATGAAGAGGAAAATATATGATGAAAAGAGATAGTCTTATTAACAAATTATTTTTTATCATATGTCTATTAGGCTTTGCTTCTTTATTATCATCCTGCGGAAACTCAAAAGACTCCTATAAAAAAGCTTCAAAAGAAGAACTCATGACAGTCAGGGACAATAAAACAATTTATGAAACACCTCTCTCTGAACCGGTTCTCTATCTTACTGTCGGATGGGAGTCAGGAAGCAAAACCTCAAAGTACTATTCCTGGAATGATATAAACGAACACAGCCTTTCCTGGTACCATGACAACAATGAAAAGATCCGCTATTGTGAAGCTCTTGTCCAGTTTGGAAATGAAGAAAGCCCTGGACCCGGAAGCTTTGGATATGGAAGCTTTTCACCAAATGCAACCGTAAGACTTGTGGGAAATAAAGCATCTAAAAGGCCGCAAAAAAGCTACAAGATAAAAATAAACTCCGGCAGCGGCAATATCTCAGGTGTTAAGAACTTTAATCTTAAAAAGAGTTTTGGAGATCCTTTCCGTTTTCTGAACAAGCTGTCATATGATCTGATGACGGATATAGATTCTCTGCTGTCCATCAGAACCGGCCTGGTACATCTGTATGTAAAGGATAAGTCTTTGGGTGAAAACCAGCTTTTTGTTGATTATGGTCTGTATACCCTGACTGAATCTGTCAATAAACGTTATCTCTCAAACAGAGATCTGAGCAGCACAGGTGAACTGTACGAAATTGAGAACTTTGATTTCGGAAGACACGAGGACGTGATCATGCAGCCGACAGATTCACGTTTTGACCAGAAAAAATTTGAGATGCTTCTGGAAGCAGAGGGCAGCAATGACTATTCAAAGCTCATCAACATGCTGGATGCCTTAAATTCCGACTCCGGAAATATTGAAGATGTAGTAAGAACCTATTTTGATGAAGAGAACCTGTACAGCTTTATGGCATTCAATATTCTTATGGATAATAAGGATACGGATACCGAAAAGTTTTATCTGTACAGTCCATTGGGATATGAAAAGTTCTATTTTATTCCGGGAGATATGGATGGAGCACTGAGAGAACAATATGAGCTGATAAGGGATCCTGATTACGATGCAGGATGGGAAAAAGGTATATATCTATATACCGACTCAGTTCTCTTCTCAAAGATTATCAGGAACAAAGAATGCGTAAATAAGCTGAATGAATATATAAAAAACCTTCACGAATCCGTTCTCAGTCCTGACAATGTATCCGAAAAAGCAACTGAACTTTCAAAAACTGTCAAGCCCTATTTGTTTTCTCTTCCTGATATGAAATATGCAAGAGTAACAAAAGAGGAATATGACAAGCTTGTAAGCGGAATCTCTTCCCAAATGGAAGATAATTACTATTCTTACTATGATTCCATACTTACACCATGGCCTTTCCATATAAACGAACCTTCCGTTAAGGATGGCAGAATAGTCCTGAACTGGGATGCGTCTTATATTATCAATGGAAATATAAGCTATGATGTAACCTTGTCAGATACCTGGAGCTTCAAAAAGGTTCTTTTGAACAAAACTGACTTAACCACTACCAGGCTTGAAATAGATTCACTGGCTCCGGGTCAGTATTTTATGAAAGTCGTGGCAAAATCCGACAACGGTTATGATCTTCAGCAGGAAGCATATGAGTACTATAACACTGAAACCAAAAAAACAATACATGGAATCATGTGTTTTTATGTGAAAGAAGATGGATCTATCACAAAATTAACTTATAAATAACCGGTGCAGAGAGGAACCCAAATGACCGAAAAAAAACGCTTATTCAGAAATGAATGGAAATACGTCATATCCCGAAGCCAGAGTTTACTACTTAGACACAGACTTGAACCCTTTCTGAAGCTGGATCCCCATGCAGGTCCTGAAGGCTATGAAATACGAAGTCTTTACTTCGATGATTATTACAATTCTGCCTATCAGGAAAAACTAATGGGTGTCTATTACAGAAAAAAATGGCGTATTAGAATCTACAATTACAGCGATTCAAAAATCTCCCTTGAGAGAAAACTGAAAAACGGGAATTATATATTTAAAGAATCGTCCGAACTTACCCGCTCCGAGGTTGAGATGATCCTGAATGGAGATTATGAGTTTCTCCTGGATAAGGAAAGTAATCTTTGCAAAGAATTCTACCTGGAGCTCATGACAAAGCTTTTGAGACCAAAGGTCATCGTTGATTATAACCGTATACCTTTGATACAGGAAGAAGGAACTGTACGTATAACCTTTGACAGCGAAATCGCTGCTGCAGTGGGAGGTTTCGATATATTTGATAAAAATCTTCCGAAAATTCCGGCCATTGAACCCGAAACAGAAGTACTGGAAGTCAAATATACTGAATTTTTACCGATGATCATAAAACAGCTGCTGCCTGCTGACGGACTGGAGTTCGTCGCATTTTCAAAATATGTCGGCTGTTATGAGGCAGCTCATCATCTCACTGATGTAACAGCGGGAATAAGTAAAACTAATATCGGGTGGAGGAATCAAATATGAATGCAGGTGACTATTTTAAAAAATCCGTTATAGAAACCTTTACAACAAGAAACGGGCTTACTCTTGATTTTATCATAAGTACGGTAATAGCTCTCACCATAGCCATAATTCTGGGCTTTTTGATACAGTTTCTATATAAAAAGTACTACGGAGGAGTAGTTTATTCCTCCTCATTCGCCATGACACTTGTGGGTATGACGATCCTTACCTGCTCCCTGACCCTGGCCATAAGCAGTAACATCGTCATTTCCCTCGGTATGGTGGGTGCCCTTTCCATTGTAAGATACAGAACCGCCATCAAGGATCCCATGGATCTTTTGTACCTGTTCTGGTCTATTTCCATTGGTATCATTGTGGCCGCCCAGATATATCCCCTGGCCGCCATCACTATGATAGTAATGTACCTACTGGTAAAAAGATTCTATGCTCTAAAGAAAAATGGTCAGATTTACATTCTTGTCATACATTATGAAGGAGAGGTCACGGGAGCAAAGATTATGAAGCTTCTCGGAAGCCAGCATTATCAGATTAAGTCAAAGACTCTGAGGAAAGAAAATGTTGAACTGACTGTCGAATTCAGAAATAAGCATGACAATCTTATTATAGCTGATATGATAAACGAAATTTCAGGCGTAAAGGACGTAAATCTGATTCAGTATAATGGTGAATATAATGGCTAAATATAAACGTTTGATCCAGTACATCAAAATTCTGATTCTGGCAACAGCAATTTGTATCCTGATGTTTTATATCAAGTCCAGATCAAACTACAACATAAATATGACTTATTCGCCCGACAATACCCTGTACGATAATCCTCTTATAGGATTTTGCCCCATGGCAGATGAAGTACAGTTATGTGAGGATGCAAAACTTGTTTATATCAAACTTACCTGGGCCGAATGGGAACCAAGAGAAGGAGTCTTTGATATAGAAGGACTGGAAGAAAGGTACCATATACAAAGATGGAAGTCCGAACATAAGCATGCGGTTCTCAGGTTAATGTGCGATATACCAAGATCCGAGTCTCACATGGATATACCTGAATGGCTTTATTCCAAAACTCCAACCGGCACTTTTTATGACACAGGTCTCGGAAAAGGCTATTGTCCTGATTATACAGACCCTGTTTTCCTGGAATACCATAAAAAAGCCCTGTCAGCTCTTGCAGAATACTGCAACCGGGATCATTTCGTATCCTTCGTACAGCTTGGAAGTCTCGGACATTGGGGTGAATGGCATGCAACCGGAAATCATGATGAGTCCCTCATGCCGGGAGAAGAGGGCTGCACAGCGTATGTTAATCAGTACTCGGAGCTTTTCAAAAATGCCCTTCTTATGACAAGGCGTAACTATGACTTTGCTATTGATCAGGGTTTTGGCGTATTCAATGATATGGTCGGTCACAGTGAAGATACTGCTATATGGATTGAATGGCTGAACAATGGTGGTGTTCAGCACACCTCCAATCGTCAGGAGCTGAAGCTTAAACCGGTTCCCGACATAGGACTGACACGTCCTGTGGGTGGAGAGTTTACAAGCAGTGTTCCCATGGAGGAAATTGTAGGAAGCGGTCTTGGAGATGTACTGCAGTATGTAACAACTTCAAGGATGACCTATCTTGGTCCCAAAGTACCGGATTTTACAGATAAAGCAAATGCATCGGCCTGTGACTCTATCCTGAGAAGAATGGGATACCGCATCTATCTGTCAAGACTGAAGATGCTTTACAATTATTCCTCAAACACACTCAGTATGTCTCTTACCTTCAGAAATTCCGGAAATGCCGGCTTTTTCTTTGACTGGCCCGTGACTATGGTGGTCTTTGATAAAGACAGGAATAAGGTTTTCTGGCAGGGACTTGACCTTGATCTGAGGACACTCAGTAAGGATGAGGACGTGACCACAACAGTATCTGTTCCTTTCTCTGATAAGATAAGTGACGAGTTTTATATAGGAATCCATGTGACGGATTACGATGGTAAGGATAATGTAACACTTGCCCAATTTCCTGCAGAAGATATCACTTTTATAGATGACGTTCAGATAGTTTATCATTACCCGGATGATAATGATAAAGCGAAAGAGTAGAGCAGCATCCCAAACTCCAACCGCGCTGTTCACATAAAAAGGCGAATGTATCAGTTCAAGCTGATGCATCCGTCTTTTCTCATTCTTTGCTGCAGGTTATATTTTGTAACAGTCCCTATGGTACACAGTCTAAACTGTTACTGTTTTTTCATAAACCTTTGATTCCCGTATAATCCGAATATTGCAGTTACTTCTTCTGAATTTTTATCATAGTACTGTTTATGCCCATGGCGCGATTGTAGGTTATCTCATCGGCAATCTTATTAAGGACGTAGGCATTGTCAAAGGCATAATCAAAGTTTTCATCAACTATGGTGGGGTTAAACTCCCTTCCGGTATCATGTATGGTTATGATAATGTTATCGTCCTCTTCACGCAGCACCACATCGATCATATCGCTGCTTCCGGTGTTTCCGGCCGTTATGCCGGTAAGCATTTCCTCAACGGCGAGGCAGGTCTTCATGGCTGTGACATCATCAGTCCTTTCACTCACCCAGTCGCTGGCTTCTTTTGAAAGACTTACAACCTCATCCAGATTCATGGCTACAGTAAACTCTAATCTTCTGTCATCGGTTTTCCTGGGAAGCATGAAAGAGTATTTCTTATGATTAACCAATGAATCTTCCCGAAGCACCATAAACAGTATCTGAAGCGGCACCAGAATCTCTATGAAGAGAAAGCCCATATACAAACCATCGACACCCAAAAAAGGAGCAAATATGCCCATAATCGCTATAGGCAGTACAAGTCCCTCCATGATAGTGATGATATGGGAGTAGTTAAAACGTTTAACCGCCTGGAAATAATGTACCATGATAATACAAAATGCCATTCCCATAAACGACAATGCCGAAATGCGGATAGCCTTTATGCACTCAGCCGCCGTCTGAGGATCCGAAACATTGAAAAGCATGAGTATGATCTGAGGTGCAAGCTCCAGAATGAAGCAGAGAGCAAGAGCTCCCGCCAATGCTGCTTTTATGGACTTAAACAGCATTTTCCTTACTCTGTCATAATCGCCGTTCTGTACCTGAATGATAACCAAAGGCACCAGTGTCTGAGCGATACCTAGAGCCAGTGTAAAGAACATATAGATACAGTTATTGAAAATACTGAATACCTGAAGACCTCTGCTTCCTCCGTAGGCTGCAACTATCATATTGAGAATATGGACTCTCAAAGTGATCATGAGAAGATAAGAGGACTCCGGAAATCCCTTCAGAGTTATGTCATGAAGATGTGAAAGCACGGCCTTCTTAGACATTTTCACAAGCACCATCTGACGGTCCTTGCTGAAAAAGTATCTCATCATATACATAAGTCCGGAAAAGTATCCGATAATGGTAGCAAAGGCTGCACCGGAAAGTCCCATTCCCATAATCTTTATAAGCACCACATTCATGATCATGTTGATGACATTGGAAATCACTACTGCATAAAATGCCATTTTATGTTTTCCGTCAGCTGTTGCAAAATATGCAAGTGACATCATCAAACATACGAGGGGCATTCCCAGCACCAGGATGCTGAGATAATCCAAAACATCATTGTAATAAGATATGTCCGGACTCAAAAGTTCGGCGAACTGTTCTGAAAAGATGCGTCCAAAAACAGCTAAAAATATACCTAAGAGAGTTATGAACACCACTGAAACAGTAAAGGTCTCATCAGCTTTTCTCTTTTCATGGTCTGCCATATGGTTCAGGGCCAGCGTACTGCCGCCAACTCCCAGCATCAGATAAACCATACTCACAAATGTCATAACCGGGAAACACAGCTCCACCGCAGGCAGCTTTTCAATCCCCAAAAAGTGGCTGATAAAAACCGAGTCCACAAAAAAAGCTATGTTGTTGGCAACTGTCATCACAAGCAACGAAAACAAAAACGACTTGTATCCGGCAGACAGCAACTGATACTTCTGATCATTCAACTGTTTAACCTCCCGCAGTATGTTATTTTTCATACAGCCACAATTTAAATAAGATATATCTTAAACCTATATATATCATGAGTCGCCCGACAAATGGGGCGCTAGAACCTTGAAAACCTAATACATTACCTTTTCTAAATAGTATAATAGAGATAGGATCTGTTGGAGGTATAGTTTATGTCATTTGCAACAAATTCATCTCAGCAAATCAGCTTGTT
>JAGAXP010000086.1 GCA_017940955.1 Oribacterium sp. | reverse complement strand
CTCTTGTATGGATAAAGACATATTCACCCTCCTTGCTAGCTCAACGAAAGAGAAGCCGTTATGCTATGTACTATGCTCATAGCATAACGGCATAGGCATTTACAGTTTTATTTTACCATTTGCTACATCTTCACGAAATTTGACCTGATATAAAAAAAGAGACCAGAACAGGGTATTTCCCCATCCTGATCTCGTTGAGTGAATGAGTCGTTGTTAGCTCATTCCTCATCACTTAATACAAACTCCATTTTTGCCCCAAATTTTGAGTTTTGGAGCTATATATCTTTCAAAAAAATGTTATAATTGAGCCATTCCAGATATTGCTGAAGGAAAAATCAACACGACAAACAGGCAACCCACATCTGTCGTTGCAAAAGTAAATGTGACCTGCCTTTTATTACATATTGACGTGTCGATTACTTCTGCAATTCTTCATGGTTTACAGCTTACTTATTGAACAACTCTGGAGTTAAATGCACTTCATCTGCCGGGATGGGGTGCATTTTTAGTAGTTCAAATAATGCCTGCATGTCCTCATCATCTTCTTCAACAAGGTCATATGGCGATTTCCAGCCTAAACCTCGCCTCTTTGTACTATTGATGTGATTCATCAATAAGGTGATGTCTTCTTGCTCATAACAATCCATCGATTTACCTTTGGGCAGCACATATCTTATGTATTCATGGTTCTTTTCGATATGCGGTTTCTGCCAGGATGCCATCGGATCACAATAGAATACGTTTGTTCTTGATAGTCCTTCAGGGCTAAGTTCCAACGCATCAACATTCTTAAATTCAGATCCATTGTCAGTCAGGAATACCGGGAATAACCGGTTAAATCTTTCCATTCCCAGGCCGCTCTCAAGATAGTCAAAAATTCTTATTACTGATTCTGCTTTGTGATCAGGAAGAAGAAATAACAGCATTACTGAGTTTCGTACAAAGATCATAGTAAGAAGTGTCTTTCCTTTTTCTCTTACTCCTCTAACAGTATCCATTTCTACTATCTGGAACTCGCTCCATCTTGTCTCGAGTTCTTTCTCGAGATCAGCATATGTTCTTCCTTCCCGATAGTACATTGTGCTGTGCGCAATACTTCCGCGCTTCTTCTTTCTGGCCTTGTATCCAACCTTTCTTCTGAGGTCAATATTTGCAATTCCTCTAAGTTTACCCTGGTCTATGTAGTTATAAAGCGTTCTAATTCCTACAGGCAATTCCTTTTCGTGTTCTGCATATATATGTGTAAGCGGCTGTCCCTTTCTGATCAGCGGTCTCAGAAGCTGTGCTATCTCCTTTAATTCTTCCTTTGAAAGCCTTACTCCTTGTCTACTTTCTGAACGTCTTCTCTTAACAGCAGCATCGGCATATCTTGCGTTGTAATAATACCGGTTCTTTTTACACATAGTCCTGTAATAACAGCTATTACATACATAAGGTGGTTTATCAGGCTTGTGGCATTCTATTGATTCATATTTATGACAAACCAAATGACAGTTAAAACCTTTGCACTGTTTACACTTATAATCACATGCCCCAACAGAAGCTCCACACAGTCGTTTTTCATGACAGGAAGCATAATACTTACAATCATTTCCAAATGGATATGTTGCTGGGATATGTGTCCTGTTATATCGAATCTCCCTTGCAACCGTATGTGGATGCTTATTCAGTTTCTTTGCTATCTTAGTAAATGACTCCTCCCTGGCTAATCCAACTTCAATTGCCACCCTATCAGTAAGGGTTAAATGGTTGTTATCTGGTATATATTCAAGTTCCTTCATATCTGCTCCTATTCTGCAGATAGTAATCGACTTTTTTAATATACCTTGTTGCAATAGTCAGTATTATCTTTTTTGCCTAAAAAAATCCTCTGAGGTAACATTTACTTTTTCATTTAAAGCCCATCCTGATCTCATATTACAAATTTACCTGTCCAATAAAAACACCTTTAAAGCTCAATATGTGGTTTTACCGGCTCATTTTGCACCTGTCGCTGTGTTTCTCTTTGGGGGACTGCACTGTTTGCGGCTACTATAGCTTTCTTGGCCGCAAGTCTCGCCCGTAGTGATGGGCGTTCCCCTCTTGCCCTGCGTTTTCTTTCCTCTTCCTCGATGCGTTGCAGCTCTTCCAAGCGTTCCTGCTCCGCTTGCCGGGCTTCCCTTTTCTCCTCAGATTTTGGAACCGTATTGCCGAGTACATTGTCGATCTGGTTCAGATTTACCTCCTCAAGCTCCTCCACCTTGGCAAGCGGCTTGTATTCAGCCAACTTCACAAGAAGCTCCGCCGCCTTGCGGACATCCTCGATGTTGTCACTCTCTTCTATCACAGTTCCCAGGTACTTCTTATAATCCGCAGAATTGCCGTTTCGGATATCATCCGCTATATTCTGCACCTGTAACTCCCAGTTATCGACCGTATCCTTGTACTCATAGGGATCAAAGTCACTGGAAAAGCGGTCTATTTCAGCCGCCAGCTTCGCAGCCTCGTCCACATATACCGGCTTTACAGCATCCATATCCGGTTGCGCTCTCTCCTGCACAGTTAATCCCGGCAGTTCTCCAACCACCTTTGCATCCGGGAAAGCATCTATGATCTGCCCGATCTTTGACAGTCCTTCCTGATCATTCCATATCTGAGGAACATACCGCAGAGCATCAAGGTCTATGCTGTTTCCATAAAGTACATCCATCTGCACATCATCTATCTCCAGTGTCCCGGCTTCATGTATGTTGATACCGACAGCAGGAATCATATTACTATGGTTTTCACAGATGCCTTCAAACAATGCTTTTGCCTCTTCTATCGTGGAAATCCCCTCATGATAGGCTCCCATGCTGTGAAATTCGCCGCACTCCGCAACGGTATAGGTTATCTCCGTGTTATGCTGCTGTGCTTCCTGCATCATCTGAGCCTGCTTTTCTGCAAGGTACGCTTCCACTCCGGTCAGGTATTCCGAAAGGCTTCCGTGTTGTTCCTGTGATATCGGGTTTATATCAAGGTTCACGCCACCCATAATGATATCGCTCTGATGAAGAGTATTAAAAAGATCATCCTCTCTCACTGAGCCACTGTAATACAGCACCACATCAAGGTCAGCTCCCTTCTCCTCCATGCCTCTGCACCTACTGCCGGATACAACGACATCCTCAATAGTTACATCCATTCCGTAATCATTCACTATGCCCTGCACTATCTTT
>JAGAXP010000085.1 GCA_017940955.1 Oribacterium sp. | reverse complement strand
GGCGAGAGCGGGAAGACTGTTCAAAGGTATCTATGGCTTTCAAATCTGATAGATGGATTGATGGAACTTGTAGATACAAGAAAAATCGGAATGGCTCAGGGAATAGATTTATCTTTCCTGTCTGAGCAGGAGCAGATTTGGGTACTTAACGCAATAGGTGAGCTTAAATGCTCCATGAGCATGGCTCAGTCTGCACGAATTAAGGAACTATCAAAAAACGCTGAACTTACGGAGATAGCGATAAAACTTATATTAACCGAAACAAAGCCAAAGCCTAAGAAGTTTGTCTTAAAGGCTGAAAAGATTGCGGATTATTTTCCAGAAGATATGTCTGATGAAGATATAGAGGAGACAATTATCGGTCTTTTGGAAGAATGGAAATCAAAAAGGAATTAATACAGCGAGAGGAGGAGAACAGCGATGGGCTACAGGTCAAGCGGCAACCTGACGGTAGATGCCATGGGAAGCATAGCCATAAGCGGCAATGTTATACCCGAAGAATGGTATAAGCATATTCTGAAACCTACCACGGGAAAGCCTTATCTGTTGGCAATTACTATATTAGCTGATCTCGTATATTGGCATCGCCCTACTGAAGTCAGAGACGAAAGGACAGGCGAAGTAATTGGATGGAAAAAGAAGTTTCATGGGGAGATGCTCCAGAAGAGTTATCAGGAGTATGCAAATAAATTTGGTGAGTCAAAAAAGACAATCAAGCTTGCTTTTGATCAGCTTGTGGAGATTGGTGTCATCAAAAGATTTTTTTACAATATAGAATACTCCAACGGAAGAACTATTCCAAATCAAATGTTTATTGATCTGAATATATTGGTTTTGAAAGAAATCTCATATCCAAAGGAAGAAGGCGGCACTACTTCAAAGCAGGTTTCAAGAAAATTAGTGCCAAGTAATTGTAATGAAAGTGCCGAGAATGCTGATGAAATGGGCGTTCTGAATGATGCTGAAAAAACAGACGGGATATCAGGACAAAATGAGGAGGATATACTGACAAATTTGTCAGGATACCCTGCCGAAAATGTACCCATATCCCAGCCCGAAATTTCAGTATATGGTGACAGTAATGAAATGGAATCCTGCAATTATGAGGATGGATATCCCTCCGGGAACTTCCGGACAAATACAAATAATACTACAAATAATATTTACAAAGATCACATCATATCTATCACGCAGGAGACTCCTGTGCAGAGACAAAGGCGGGAAGAGATTGATGCGATAAGACAAAAAACAGAATTTTGGGATCAACTGATAAAAAGGCATATTAACTACGATTGGCATATGGAAAATGACGATGTTACCAGACGTGAAGATTATCATGAGTTATATTTGATCATGCACGATGTTATGTGTGGAGAGCACTCTGGACCAATGATTGTCAATAAAACACCGATGGATCCGGAAGAGGTGAAGCGCAGATATTTACAGCTTAATGATTCTCATCTTGAGTACGTTATAGACAGGCTTCACGATAATCCGAACCAGGACGGTATCAGGGATATCAGGTCATATATGATTACCTGTCTTTATAATGCCCCTGCGACTATTGGGCAGTATTATCAGCAGTGGGTAAACCATGATAATACAAATGGCGTATTTCTGAAAAACCGGAAGGAGAATGAAGGGTATGAGGATTAAGGAATGCTCAGTTATCTTTTTTAAAGAAATACTGATTCCGCTAATAGCGATAGCTGTAGTGCTATGCTTTGCATATCCGATATGCCATAAAGCAGAAGGTATGGACTATTTTCTGCTTTGGCTTATTGTAGGATTCCCCTTCGGAATCAGACGTATGATGCTATGGCTTATCCCGCATAATTATGGGATTTCCGGCAGTATTGGAATTATAGGACTTGACTGTATCATAGGTGGAATTATAGGAGGATTTGTTGTTATCTACATGATTGGGAGAAGCATAGTAGCTTTGGTCAGAATAATCATTACGATTGCATTTGGATAAAGCTTTGGACAAGTTGTCCAAAGGCTGCCATGGATGTAATCCGTAATATATGACAGTAAGCTCTGGACAAGTTGTCCAAAGGTTAAAGTTAAAAAATATATTTACAGCGATAGGGAGCAGTTTTTGACCTCAATGGAGGAAAGAAGCTGCTCCCTTTTTTGCGTTAAGGAGGTTTTTATGTCAAAGGATTTGAAAACGCTTGTAGAGAAGGAGCTGGAAAAGGGATCTACACCACTTGTGTTTGACAGCCTTATTGTTCCGCCGGAAGGCTTTCGTGAGATTGAAAGCAGAGAACGACTGTTGAATGTTCTTCAGTATCTTCTCAGGGTAAAGGAACACAGGAAGCTGATATGGAACGATACTCTCTCTGCCAACAATGTTTATATGGATGTATTCCTTGGAAAGAGAGATTTTCACAGGGCTGCGCTTATTACCGGAAGAGAAGAAATATATCAGCATATCAACTGGTATGGCGGAAAGCTTAAGCCGGATTACAATGGCAAAACCGTCATAGAAACTGATATCTGTGCTTTTTCCATAGCAGAGGATGAATTGGAAAAATGCAGAAAGACCTATGAGGGAAAAGATGCCTATTCTTTCTATTTTGGAAAATATCAGATTCGCTCACTCTATGCGAATTGCCTTGAATACAGAAAGAATATGGCACGGGATGAGGATAAATCCCATGCGGCTGATGATGGTACACAGCAGGCGGCTTATGGAAAATATACAGAGCTTTTTAGGCTGAACGATGATGTGATACGTGATGTGCTGTTCCAGTGCCTTCTGTTGGATGACTTGAAGATCGAGGACGGTACGATATTTGCAAATCTTTACACCATTTATCTTTTGAATTAAAAGTCCTGCGGGACGGAAAGGAACTATATGAGAAAAATATATTTGCGGAGGCTGCTGGTGCCTCCCTGGCTGTAAACATTACCAGAGGATAAACGAAAGACAGGAGGATGATGATGCAGGAAGAAGTAACACAGAAATCTATTGCCCTTGTGATCAGAACCTCCAAACTGACCGCCGATGTGCTGAAGAAAGCTATGATTG
>JAGAXP010000084.1 GCA_017940955.1 Oribacterium sp. | reverse complement strand
TTCGCAGTGAACAAGGCATTACATTGACCCATATTCCGGTTACCAGCATTTGAGTCATCCTGAATAGCAGGTTATAATGACTCAATTTCAGGTAATCAGGATTTGAGTCATTCTGAATAGCAGGTTACATTGACTCAATTTTAGGTAATCAGAATTTGGGTCATTCTGAATAGCAGGTTACATTGACTCAATTTTAGGTAATCAGAATTTGGGTCATTCTGAATAGCAGGTTACATTGACTCAATTTTAGGTAATCAGAATTTGGGTCATTCTGAATGGCAGGTTACATTGACTTATATTCTGAATTCTGAGTTTTAAGGTCAATTAGTGGTTCCAATAACTCCAGATGGTTGGGAAAAGAGCCGACCACGATCTTCGCGAACCATTGCCGGCTGAACTGTCACTTCACAATTTCCTGATCATTCATCTTCGTATATTGAAATCCGCGATGGATAAACACCCTGAAACAAAAAGGCCGTTCTACGGGATTTTACTCCCCAAGGACGACCTTTTTCTTTTTACCTCTGTCTTCCCAGATAGAAATCGAAATCTGTCACGATCCCGTTTTCATCTGTCCTGGCATTTAGAATACCTATATATTTCAGGAATACGTACGCATCTATTGCACGTACCTCATTTGGATTATAATCTTTGTAATGAAGCCATGCCTTGTTGCTGATCTTTATAGTCTCAGTTCTGGACTCACCTACAGGCACATCCTTTTCATGATCATGATAAACCTGGGCTTCAAATACCGAGTAATCTCCCATATCCTTTCTGTCTTTGGTTTGTATCTCTACAAGAGTATCAGGATAGGACTCGTATTCCTTAGCGAAGCTGAATTCGCCGTTATCCGTTTCTTCGACTGTTTCTTCAACACTTTCCTCGGTTTCTTCCTCTTCAGGTGCTATGTCAATAACATAAGTCTCGATAACCGAAGATCCCTTATAGCCGTCAGCCGTTTGTCCGTAAGCCTCTACCTCATAAGTACCGTTTTCTTCAAGTATGATAGGAAGATAATACTTAGACAGCTCCTCTGCTCCGTCTGCAGTTTTCAAAGTATAGTAGATATCGCAGTTTCCTGACGAAGAAAGTCCTATGGATATCGGACTGTCAAAAGTTCCGCCAGCCTCTGAGAAGCTTATAACCGGATTGAGATCGTTATATGCCTTCTGCAAAGCTTCACTCTCAGGATGAGCATCCAACGCAGCTTTTATCATATCCACCGCTTCGTCATGCCTGTTTCTGTTAACATAGGTATCTGCCATATGGAGCAATGTTTCCGTTTCGGCATCACCGAGCTCCATATACTGCGAATACAAACCCTCAGCCACTTCGAAATCTCCGGAGCTGTAGGCACTTTCCGCATCCTTCAGTATTCTGGCAGCTCTGTTCTCAGGCTTATTGTTCCAGGCAAATAAACTTATCAGCGATAAAACCACTACTGCTGCCGCAGCTCCAACTGTAAGTCCTGCCTTACTGTTGATTTTCGGCCCGGTTAAGGTCTTTTTTGATTCAGAAGCTGTTTTCTTTGATTCAGAAACCACCTTTACCGGTTTTTCTGTTTTCTGCTCACGCTCTGCAGCTGTAACGGAATCTCTTTCAGGCTCCGGAACATTCGATTTTTCTTCTGTTTTGAGTTCAGACACTGCTCCCTGCTTC
Organism: Oribacterium sp.; assembly: GCA_017940955.1. The sequence goes on along the minus strand of JAGAXP010000084.1, from coordinate 17,094 downwards.
TCTGTCAGCTGATCTGAGTCTTTGCCTTCTCTCTTCGCTTTCCGGTTCTTTTTCTTCGATTTAGACCTCTTCTGCTTTTTCTGATATTTCTTTTGCTTTAGCTGCTCCGATAAGATTTCTGTTTTATCTTTGTTTTCAGCTTCTGATTCCTCAGCTTTCTCAGACCCTTCTTCAGCCGCAATTGACACATGTACAATTTCCGGTATCGGTTTCAACTCAGCGGCTGCTTCAACAGTATCAGTTATATCAATTATTTCTTCGGTGTGTTTAACTGCAGCTGATTCAATCTCTTCGATAGCCTCTATTTCCACCAATCCTTCAGCTTCGGAATTTTCCGCCTCTGCTTTTTCAGCCGCAACAGACACTAATATTTTGACCGGCTCCGTTTCAGCTGTTTCAGACTCAGATGTCTCTGCTTCATTCTCCTGAGGTTCCTCTGTTTTGTTTTCCTCAGTCATTCCAGATTCTTCCGATATCTCAGTGTCTTCTTTTACCTCTTCTGACACCACTGATTCGGATTCTTCTGTATTGGTCTCTGATTCATCAGCTCCGGTTTCTTCTGTTTCGGTTTCTTCTGTTTCGGTTTCCACTGCTCCGGATTCTTCCGTTTTAGTTTCTGATTCATCAGCTTCGGATTCTTCCGCTTTGTTTTCTGATTCCACAGTTTCGGATTCTTCCGTTTCGGTCTCTGGTTCCACTGCATCGGATTCTTCCGCTTCGGTCCCTGATTCCACTGCTTCGGATTCTTCCGCTTCGGTTTCTGATTCCACTGCTTCGGATTCTTCTGTTTCTTCTGTCTCTGATGTATCAGACTCTTCCGTTTCTTCTATATCTGCACCATCAGATTTTTCTTCTGTCTCAGGTTTTACTTCAGCGGGTTCTTCTTCGACTACTTCAGCAGATTCTTCATCGGCAGAAACAACCGGTTCTTCGACTGCCGGTTCTTCGACTTCTTCATCGCCAAATATATAATCGTCGGAATCATCCTCAGGGTAAGGAGTCTCACCATCTCCTTCTTCAGCTTCAGAAGCACCAGATTTTTCAAAAGCATCTCCAGAAGCGTCCTCAGACTCTCCTTCTGCTTCGGTGTCATCTTCCCCGGTCTCAGGAGTTTCTGATTCGATGTTATCCTCCACGGTTTCAGCTGCTTCAGATTCGATGCTATCTTCCACGGTTTCAGCTGCTTCAGACTCGATGCTATCTTCCACGGTTTCAGCAACTTCAGGTTCTCCGTTTTCGTTATTTTCAACACCTTCAAAAATCTCATCTTCAGTTCTTTCTTCAGCCGAATCTTCTTTTATATCTTCTTCCGCAAGAGCCTCTTCATCAATGACATTTTTCTTTGCCAGTTCTTCCGCCACTTCTCTGTCATGGCGTTCATTCTCCGCCATACGCTTTTTGAGTTCTTCTTCCGCTTCTTTACGGGCGATTTCATCAGCTATTCTGGCTTTTTCCTCGGCCTCCATACGCATTTTCGCAGTCCGCTCTTCTCTTTCGAGCTGTAAGGCTCTGGCATACATTTTATCGAGTTGAGCATCAGCGGAATCTTCCGCAGGGACAGCATCACCCTGAACTTCAGCCGGTTTCTCTGCTTCCCTTTGGGCATTTTCCTCCTGTACCATTTTACGGAAAAGCTCCGCGCTGTAAAAAGGAAGGTTATTGTTGCGACGTATCTCCGGGCTGCTTTCAGGAGTTGATACAACAAACAGCATTCCGCAATTAGGGCAGAATGCTGATGTATCAGATATTTCTTTATTACAATTTCTACAAATCATATCGCAGCTTTAGGAAAATGGTTATATCCCTTTTTTCTCCTTAGACATTTAGTTATATGCTACTAGTCATTTATCAAAATAGCAATGATTTTTTTGTTTTTTAAGCAAAACCAACGTTTATATCTTATTACTTCTTCTGACTGATAAAGAAATCATTCACTCTTGATACCAGCTGCTGCTGATCCAGTGTTTTAAGAAGATATCCATTAGGCCGCATCATCATAACCTTCATGATGCTGTCCCTGTCATTTTTTCCGGTAAGGAAAAAGACAGGGATGTTTCTTGTGCGCTCATTTTGTCTTAGCTTGCTGAGGACCGCCGGTCCATCCATCATAGGCATCTCATAATCGAGAAGTATCAGGTCAGGAGTGTATTTATCGAGATAATCAATGGCATGGGGGCCGGAATTTACGATGGATACATCATATTTTCCGTATTTTTTAAGCCAGCCGCTGGATACCTCAAGAAAAGTACTGTCATCATCCACCAGCAGTATCTTACGCTGTTTTTCGGAATTAACACTTTCATCACTCAGGGTACGCTCACGCCTCAGCTGATCAACAAGGATCATGACATTGGCAGGATGAGGCATCTCGATGTTAACACGGTCCTTAGGATAAATCTTGTAAAACTCTCTGTATTCATTAGGCTTTCCTATGGCGCAAACGATCCTGTTGGAACTCAAATCTTCTATATAACTGAAGACTGCTTTATCCGAAAATGAAACGCCGTCCAGATACAGTATGAAAACTCCCGCATCATTTGCTTTTTCGTGAATGCTGTCAATGTTAAAACCGCAGGTATATACAACATATCCGTTATTCTTCAGGATACGTATCATGGCCTGCGCCATAAAATTCAAATTATCACCTATGATCAAAACACTATTCAGATACATAAAATGTTATCTCCAGTTCTCTATACTATACTTATTTTACCGCCACAAGCTCAGAAAGCTTGCCCCAGTCAGGTCCCTTTGCCGCATTTCTCAATTCCTGATAAATCCTCTTTTTATTATCTGACAGATGATATTCCTTCAACATCTCCAGCATCATTTTCAGGTCATCGATATCGTACATATCGATAAAGCCGTTAAGACTTATCATAAAATCAGCCCACTCATCATCGCCGAGTTCCGGAAGCCCCGAATCGTCTCCCTCTTTCTCGCCAAAGTATTTATCCAATGCTTCATAGAGACTTTCTGCCATACTTATAAGCCTCGGGTTATCCATGAGGATGACATCAAGTCTTTCCTCATCTCCCGCCGCTTCAAGATCCTTGGCCAGGGCAGACAACTCGGCTGCGCCGATTATCCTCGCCGAACTCTTCATAGCATGTACCTTTATAGTATAATTCTTTACGTCCAGTTTTTCAAAATTTTCCTGAATAATTCTGATATTATCCTTCAAACTTTCATAGAAGCTCCGGAGCGCCGTAATATATCCTTCAGCAGAACCGCAGTGCTGGAGACCCTCATTAACATTTATCTCCTTTATTCCACTAAGCTCTTCCGGTAATGTCTCCTCCTGCTGTTCATCCTCTTCAGGAGCATCCCCTTCCGAAACCTCCTGTATCAGATCAGGGGAAATGTAGAACCTCAGCTTCTTCTCAAGAAGTTTGGGATCGATCGGCTTGGTTACAACATCGTCGAAACCGGCTTTCATATAGTCTTCTATGGCACCGGTAACAGCATTGGCCGTAAGGCAGATAAAAGGAGTGTACATGCAGGGCGAACCCTCCAGCGCCTTCATGCGGTGCAGGGTCTCGATCCCGTCCATAACAGGCATACGGAAATCCAGGAAAATGATGTCGTAATGGTTTTTCTTCACAAGCTCTATGGCTTCCTGACCGCTTTCTGCCGTATCAACCTTGATCTTGTTCTGCTTCACCAGAGCTTTTATGACGGTAAGGTTCAAAACAGTATCATCTACAGCAAGGATCGTTGCCTCAGGCGCATAGAAGGATGGTCCGTCATTGGTATAATCTTCCTTCCGCTCATCAACATTAACCCATCCCATAGGCGCAGGAGACCTCACCCCTTGAGCCAGCTTAAAGGAGAATATTGAGCCCTTACCGTACTCACTTTGAACCTCAAGATAGCTGTTCATTTCCTTCAAAAGCTTTTGGGTAATGTTTAAGCCGAGACCGGTACCCTCTATGGTACGGTTCCGTTTTTCGTCAAGTCTCTCAAATGCCTCAAACAGCTTACCTATCTCTTCCTTTTTGATACCCATTCCGGTATCCTCGACAGCAATGTTCAGTACAACCTCTTTAGGAGTCAGGCTCTCAAGCTTAACTCTTAACCATACCTTCCCCTTCTCTGTGTACTTGACAGCATTGGTGAGTATATTGGTAATGATCTGCTTCACCCGGATCTCGTCACCGAATAGCACCTCAGGTATATTTTCATCGGCTTCCAGTATGAGCTCAAGCTTTTTATCCTCAGCACGTTTCTTGATCATATGATAAAGATCTCTCAGCATATCCGCCGTATTATACTCTATAGGAATAACTGAAAGCTTTCCTGATTCTATCTTGGAGAAATCCAGTATATCATTGATGATGCCCAGGAGCTCAACACCTGCGTTCCTGATGTCAATGGCATAGCCCTTTACATTATCATCCACACCTTCCCTCAGGATCATTTCATCCATTCCAAGGATGGCATTGATAGGCGTACGTATCTCATGGGACATATGGGAAAGGAAGGAGGACTTTGCCTTGTTTGCGCTTTCCGCTTTTGAGATAGCTTCATTCAGGTCATCGGTTATTGCCTGAAGAAAGATGCTGGTTCTGTCAGCCAGCGGGATCACAGCATCCGCCTCACCGGAGCTTATGGCATCCGAATAATCAATATGCTCCTGTATGTCGGGCAAACCCTCTCTGAGTCCAAGGATCACGTTGGAAACATTATGAGTGCCTCCTATGCCATCTGTAAAAAGGAATTGTCCCTTTCCACGGATATACTGGATGTTTTCATCAATATTCTGGAAAGCATTAAGCTCTCTGTATTCAGTAACCATGTAATTCTGTCTGGTATCGCTTCCAAATAAGAAAGAGCCTTCCGGTACAAAATCTCCAAACCTGTTTACCTTATATGATATCTCACTGAACATACTGCTTTTATTTCCTGATGAAAAGCTTATGACATCATCCGGCCTGAAATCCCCGAGAAAATACAGCTGTCCTGCCTCATCATATCTGTAGGGGCTTCTGCTGAGGATCTCATTCCCTCTCTTTATCATGAAAGGGAATTCCCTGATGTTCTCAAGAAATGCTCCGTTAGGCTTTATATTGAGATACCTTTCATATATCTCTGTAGCTTTCCATCCGTCTATAGTTGTAATTATATTCTCTCCGATATTTAATCCGGTAAGCTTCTTCCTTAACTCTATCTGAAAGCTCTTGCCAAGTGGTCTCCAGCCGGTTAGAAGCTCTGTATGCACCATCAGGTCCTTGCCGGAAAGTATTACTCCTACGAAGCCCCTTCGAAGTTTTTCATTCTGCCATACAAAATGAGTATCCGAATCAACATTCTCAAAATCCGCGGTCCAGACACCCGCTATGGGTATGCTGTGTTTTTTCTCAAACATCGCCATGGGCCGGGACAGCTTTGCTGAGCTTCCTGCCGCAAAGAGAATAATGCAGGCAGGGTTCTCGATATGTTCCACCATATCCGAAAGCTCGTCAAAAGCCCCCTGTTCATCGATATACTCAAATGTACAGGAAAAAGGCGTTACCGTAGTATGTTCCATAAGGCAGAAGGACAGCCTCAGGTATTCGCTGTATCTTTGAGATGCCCCCTGATGTATACCTATCATGCAGATGTCAGGATACCTCCTGAACACCAGGGATAAAACATCATACAGCTTATCTTCTGCGATGCCGTTCTCAGTAAAGACCATAAACATATTCTTTTTAGGTTTATCCTGGATAAACTGTTCCCATTCTATAAGAACCGACCACATTTCATCTCTGTGGGATAATACGAAGGTTTTTTGTATCATTACGATTACCTCTGTTTAAAAAGGTCTTATTGCTCAGCAGCATCAATATTCACTATTCCCGAAAGTACCATATCTTTGCCATCCATCTCAACCGGCAAAAGAATATACGCCTTTGGTACATAGCGGCCGTCATCCATCTGTGTCCTGAATTTCTTTCTGTCACGTATGCCTTTACGCTTTATCATCCTTGCCTTAAAGGTTGAAAGATCCATGAACTCCATGAATTCCTCCCTTTCCTCCGGCATTATATACTCACGGCTCCATTCCTCAGCGGCCTCCGTGAAAAGGGCACCCTCGGAAATGCCTCCATACTCAGTGGTATTCATATAGGTATTCTTTATCCTGCCATCCCTCATATCTATAAGGTCGATCCTGTCATACATGCGGTATAATTCTTCCTTTGCCTTTGTAAACAGGGTAGCCTTATTTAAGTGCGAATCATGGGACATGGAGGTATATACCACTAATGCCAAGGCTCCGGTCTTAGGGTTCTTTGCTACAAATTTTGCTCTTATATTGATGATATTTCCTCTGTAAACGTGTGAGAACCTGATATCCCTCTTTTCATTTTTTAGCTCTCTTATAAACGGCCGGAGCTTCTCCTGCAGCAAACCTGATTTCTGGTTGATTATACGTTCTGCGGACTGGGAGGTTAAATCCCCTAAAAAACGAAGGTATTGCTTATTGGCTTCGTTCTGGTATAAATATGTGAAAGTCTGGTCCTTATACTCAAAAATCGCCATAGCATCAGCACCGAACACTCCGGTTTGATCATACATGGATCCGTTTTCTATCTCTATCTGACCGATGGCATTGTAGTAACCCCGCTCTTCTATGGATTCCACCTCAAAGCCCTGCTTATCCAGCTCCTTTATGGGCATAGGCTTTGAGAAGAAAAAGCCCTGGATCATTTCACAGCCAAGATCCTTGAAGTAATCATACTCTTCCTCAGTCTCTATGCCTTCTACCAGGGTGCTGAAATTCAGCCTCTTAACCATATTGATGTAATAAGCTATGATGATCCTTCCCCTCTTAAGGTTCTCCCCCTTCAGGCTATGCAGGAACCTTACATCAAACTTGATCACGCTGTACTTTTTTTCAAGGGCACTAAAAGCACCATAGCCAACGCCAAAATCACTCAGCCACTTCTCATGCTCTCTGGACATCAGCTGATCTATCACTCTCTGTATATCACTGTTATCCCTGAATATTTCTTCACTGATCTCAAGGCAAAGATACTTCGCCGGTACTCCGCTGTCCTGTTCTGCCTCTTCAAAAACATTCAGCATATCACATTCAGTGAAATCGTATTGGGTTATATTGACAGAAACCGGGAATGGTGTATCTCCATTATCGATCTTCTCCCTGATATCCCTGCAAACAGAATTTATTACATGAATATCAAGCAGATGTATCTTTTTTGCCCGGGTCAGGGCGCTTATATATGAAGCCGGGCTGAGAAATCCATAATTCGGATCCTCCCATCTTGTCAATGCCTCCGCCGCACATATCTTACCTGTAATAGTGCGTATTACAGGCTGATAATATATCTTGATGTAACCCTCCCTGATGGCTGTTTCTACATTATCGACTATATACTTTTCAAGATCTACTACGGATACTGTACCGCCCATAACATACCTTCCTATACATTAAAATTTAATCAACAAATTCTCATCACATACCAAAAGCCCATGTCAGACTTTTCATATCTGCCGGCTGCCTGTGATCTTTTTGCTCTTTGTCATAACCACCTTAAGGGCAAAGACCAGATCCAGTGCCAGGAATACCGCAAGTATCCTGAAGGACCAGGTGAATCCCACTGCCTTCTCCAGGAATCCAAACACGAAGGATACCAGGGTTCCCCCAATTCCTGTCGCAACCGTTATGGCCGCTATTACCGTCGCGGTTTTAAAGCCGCTGTAATCTGCCGCGTAGGTAAGTACATTGGGATAAACAGCCCCACAGAAAAAGCCCATGATAAAGACCACAAGAAATGCGGCGTATTCATTTTTCACAACAGATAAAAACCAAAGGAACACTGCTGCTCCCGTAGGTGCCGCGCAAAGGAGAAGATGCCTGTATTTACTGAGATAACCGCAGAGCACTCTCGACGGGATCATTGCCATCCAGAATATGGAAAGAGCAATATATCCTCTTTCGGAGTTTACATTATCATGCATGAATCCGTTCAGGAAGAAACCCACACCGTTCTCTACTCCCACATAAATGAACATGATGATGCAAAGATATATCACACCCTTCACATAGATGCTTCCGGAACCGCCTGTGACCGAGCCTTCATATTCAAATACCTCAGCATCTGCAGGATTCTCTCTGGGCTCGAAACTGATCTTCCAGAGAAGCAACGCGAGAACAAAGGAAATAATGGCATCTGCTGCAAAAAAGGTTCTCCATCCGAGGGCAGTTTTAAGTGCAAAGCCCACTATCAAAGGAGCTACAACCGCACCAAAGGCATACATGGCAGCAATACCACCCATCCTCTTATGTCTCGTAACAGGATAAGCATCATCCATTTCGGCAATGGCCACGTACTGAATGATACTTGTAGCAAAGCCCAGGATAAAAACACCCACAGAGAACAGAAGTGATCCGGTTGCCAGCAGGATGATAATGCCGGAAATAACTCTCGTGGCAGTGAATAATGTAAGCATTATCTTTTTGCCAACTCTGTCCGCCAGGGAGCCGAGGATGATCGGTGCTATCATGGTGGCGAAAAGCTCCACGGAAGCTATAACTCCCTGAGCCCCGTGATCCAATGAATACTCTTCACCTATGTACAAAAGAGCAGCCTGATAACCGCCGGTCTCAAAGCCATTCATAAAGATCGATATAAGTAGCAGGATCGCGATGTCATTTATATTTTTTCTTTTGTTATTCATACTGCTTCTCTCCGTCACTTATCAGTCATTACATACCCTTTCCGGGTCGGTGCAGACCATGGTTCACAGTACCTATAGTAATTATCGACACAAAATCGAGTTTATAAAACTGCTTCTGTGTTATTTTGTGCATTTACACGTAATTGACAAAATCAAGTATAAAAAATATAATGAATACGTTTAATTTAAGGGGAGCGGATATCTGACTATATCCGCAGGTGTAAGATACATACTGATGGTATGTATATTTTTGTATGGAGGTGATTATTATGTCTATCAAGTCAACTATCACACTGCAGCTCAACGGAAAGGATTATGATTTCAACAGCATCACTAAGGATTCTGTTGCTGCTGCTCAGAAGATCAAGAAGGATGTTAAGGCTGTTAATGTCTATGTTAATGCAAAGGACTCAGCTGCATACTTCACAGTTGATGGTGCAGGAAGCGCTGATTACAAGATCAACCTTTGATCATCAACTTCCGGTTTCCACGATCATGATCGGGAACACTAAAAGAGGATACACATCGATGTGCCCGTCACATCAATGTGTATCCTCTTTTTTTGCAAACTCATATAGTCAGATCACGATCTTCTTCAATATACTTCTTTTCTTTGACTTATGCTCAACGATAGGCACAATATCATCTGTAGGTGCCGCAGCAGATTCTGTAAGCTCCCCTCTTACAATGCTGACCTGATCCGGTGCTTCGATGGCAAGCCTGACTCCGTTTCCATCCACTCTTGCAACAGTGATCTTGATATTACCGTTTATGACCAACGTCTGGTCCTTTTTCCTTCTTAATACAAGCATATACAAGTCCCCCCTCCAATATTTATAGAAATAATATATATTAATCAAAACATTTATGTCCTTACAGCATTATTACAAAATATCGTCATATTTTGATTGGCTTATATGGAAAACTCCTGCCAAAACCCTTGAAAATACTCAGAAAATGCTTGAAAATAATTGACATCTCTGTTTTACGGAAATAAAATCATTTTTATAAAAAGCTTTTATATTTTAAAGGAGACATATTGATATGGCAAAGACAAAGACAGCTGCTCCTAAGGCAGCTAAAACCACAGCTCCTGTAAAACCTGTAGAAGAGAAAAAGACAGAAGCTGTTAAAAATGTAGCTGTTAAGAAGGAAGAACCTAAGAAGGCCGAAACAGCTGTTGAGAAAAAGGAAGCTCCCAAAGCCGCTCCCAAGAAGGCAGAAGTGATTGCTGAGAAGAAGGAATCTCCTAAGGCTGCTCCCAAGAAGACAGAGGCTGCTGCCGAAAAGAAGGCTGCTCCTAAGAAAGCAGTTGCTGAAAAGAAGGCTGCTCCTAAGACTGCTGCAAAGAAACCCGCTGATAAGAAAGCAGCAAAGGAAACAGCTGTTAAGGCTGCTGTTACTCTTCAGATCAACGGAATCGATTATGATCCCGCCAGTATCGAGAATGAAGCAATAGCCGCTGCCAAGAAGATCAAGGCTACCGTTAAGGATGTCAAGATTTATATCAATGCTGACGAATCAGCTGCTTACTTCACCATCGATGGCGAAGGCGGCGATGACTACAAGATCAATCTGTAATTATGCAGGGGACACTCCCTGCTATATATCATGTTGGCCGTCATATATTTTGTATGACGGCTTTTTCTTTTCATTATTTGTTTTAAAAAAATCCCGCCACTCCGATACAGGAGCGACGGGATTTTTGCAAATATTTTATTCCTGAATTCTGACGCAGCATTTATGCAGCATCTGCCTTGTTGTTTCTGTCAGATACATACACAACAATATCATCCACCTTTTGTCCAACAAGCTCAGCAAACAAAAAGAGGTTTTCTATGCTGGGAAGCGTATCGCCCCTGAACCAGTTATATATAGATGTTGTTGATATATTCATCTCCTTACATATGTCGGAAACTGAAAAACTACTGCTTTTTACAGCCAACCGCAATAACTCGCCTGTGGCTTCCTGATCAATGTAACTCATATCTCACCTCACTCTGTTACTGATACCCCTAACTTTTATATATCAAAGATTTTATCATATGTATCTGTTAAACGCAAAAGCATACTGATAATGTTTTCTTAAGGTTTTAAGACAATTATACTGTCACATATCCATCTGAGCCACAATGATCCTTGCTGAAATAAAATACGATACTGACTGCATGATATCTGCAATATTCTTTTCATTACTGAATTCAATATTATCCGCTCCAAAGAATCCTATGATCTTATCTCCCCTTTTTAAAGGTACATGAACAGTATTTCTTATGTTTCTTGAATTCAGAAAATCATATAATATAGCATCTCTGTTTCTGACTGCACTTATATCTTCATAGACATATTTACCGCGTTTGAAGGCTTCAGATCTTTCAAGCATTTCTTTATCAATCTTTTGCAGCACTCCCAGATTCGACCTTATTCCGTCAGCGCACCATTCATATCTTTCGCTGAAGGTATTCCTGTTATGATCGAGCAGCAAAATGTAGATATGTTCCGCAGCCAGGTGTCCTCCCATCTCCTCCAGTACCATCCTTATGGCAAGATCATCATCCTTTTCTTCATTAAGGATTTCGCCGGCTCTTACCACGACAGCAGCTGTCTTATCTCTCTGCCCCATCACCAAGATCATAAACTTCTTTGGGGTTTGCATCGGGATTCAGAAGCATAACAACGCAGAAACCGGTATCCGCCACAGGCATGATGACTGTTTCCATCCAGCACCGGCCGACGGGATCATATCTTTTTTCCCTCTTGATGACCCCCAAAACCGAAACCTCATAAATATCCGTTATCAGCTGCGGATCTGCTTCCAGAAATACCTCCTTATAGCTCTTCCCAAGCATTTCTTCAGGTTGACGCTTTACAAGCTTACAAAATGCCCTGTTCACAAACATGTATATGAAGTCTTCTGCCTTTGTTCCATCACCATTGAAACGTACACTAACATAATAGGACGGAAGGGAGATATCCTCATAAACATTAAATATTTCCATCATATCCCCGAGCCGTGAATCTTTTTCCGGATCATTAAAAGCTTTCCTGTGATCATTGTCAACCTTAACAGCATATTTACGTTTTATCTCAATCTCATGCTGCCTTGCAACGACCATTTGTTCCATCAGGATCGCTATCATATCCAAAAAACCATCTATATCTACCTGGGTGGTTAATGAATAATTATCCACCACCAGGAAACCCGCAAAGCGGTCATTATCATACAGCGGCACCTCAATATACCGGCTGATATCCTTATCCCTTAAAAACTTATATTTTTCAGGATTATAGTCCCTTATATCTTCAATGTTTCCTATGACAAAAGCAGAATGTCTGCTATAAGCTTCTGACAGCATACCGATATAGCCATCAAGCTTCATGGAATTTCTCTCATCCCTTAAAGATACGATATTATCCCTGCAATATTCATAGGTGTTGTTGATATTATTTTCCCTCACTTCAAGCAACGAAACCCTGTCAGCCCCCAGAATATCCCCCACTTCTCTTATAGCGTCATTTAAAATCGCAGCTTTTTCCTCACTTCTGGTCAGAATCCCAACGACCCTGTAACCTGCCTTCTGGGTAAGTGACCACTTCTCATGAGCTTCATACTCTGACTCCATCATGCTTATCTTTTCATGGAAATCGTGAAGCTTGAGACGTGCTGATATAAGATACGCAGCATTCTCCATAAATTTTCTGATGTCTATACTCCTGTCATGATCAAAATTGTCTACACCAAGATATCCCAGAAGCTGCCCTCTGTGGTACATGGGTGCACTGATCATCCATTTGATACCCTTGGATCTCATGTAATTATATCCCTCCGGGTGGTCATACTTAAGGAGATTTACATTCTCTATAACTATGCTTGTATCCTTTTCGAGATATTTTTCCCACAGGGAGATATACCTGTAGTCATTCTGCTGAAGCTTGCCCTTTCCCTCTTCTATACCTGCTGAATGCCACTCAAAGGTATTGTTAAAGGTTCTTCTGTCAGTTTCGAATATATGCACCCTGGATGCACCGGTAACGTTTCCGATAAACTGAAGAGCATTATTTATAGCTGTATTATAGTTGATTTCTGTGTCAAGGATCCTTGCAAGCCTGACCATTTCCTCCATAGTCGCCTGTCCCACTGACAAACGGTTTTCTTCCTTTTTTTCGCCGTCGACCACATCGCAGACAACCGCACAGGTTCCCGGAACTACTGAAGGCGCAGCAGTGAAATGAAGCCAGTGTCTTGTGGCTTCGTCGTAGAGTATATGATTTACGTATTCACCCCTGACTGCTCTATAGGTATACTCGATCCAGGCACGATCCGCCCTTGGGAAGGTTTCTATATAGCCTTTTCCCAAAAGTTCCTTCTTTGTAATACCTGTCATTTCACTGTATTTCTGGTTAACGAACAGATATTTCATATCCCGTAATGAGCCGTCCGCATCATCTGTCACTGGCTTAAACACAAAATAAGGAAGCGGAAGATCCCTGTAAACATCAGGCATTATCTCAGTGTTGCTGAATGAAGGATTGAGCCCTTTTCTTTGGAAGCTGATCTGCTGTCTCTTCTTTGCAATATCGATGATATCCTGAGTATTAACGGCTTCCGAACCCAGGGACAGACCATAGGTCATGTTCAGAGAGCATCGACACTTTTCAACCTCCTTGATGTTCTTTATTGCATCCACACAGGCATTGATCTCCCCTGCTATGATATCAGCAGAGGCACTTTTTTCGCACACTGTAAAGAAGCATCCATAGGTTCTTGCTATGGTTGCCGTATCCTTAAAGGATCTTTTTATGGTTCTTGCTATAAGCTTGATGAGATGCTCCGCAATTTCCTCGCCATACTCCGTAAGTACATCATTATATCCATCTATATGTATAAAGGTGTATATATAATCCTGTCCGTTTGCTTTCAGATTCTCATCAAATTCAAGCATAGTGAGCATCATTCCCTGGGAGTTGAGAAGACCTGTCAGCGGATCTGTCAGATTACTTTTCGCAGCACTTGAATCTATATTCAGATCCTTCTCAACATCCAGAAAATATCCCACCAGACCTATGATCTTTCCGTCCTGATAAATAGGAAATTTATTGGCAAGGATAGCCCTCGGAACTCCTCCTACGATGACATCTCCGGGAGCATTGAGAACTGTCTCACCTCTCTCGATGACATGCAGCTCATCGGTTCTGTATGGATTGTCATCGATATGCCACTGCAGGTCTTCATCGGTTTTCCCCAATATTTCATCAAGGGATCTGTAGTTATAATACTTCAGGAAAGCATCGCTGGCTCCCACAAATCTGCGTTCTCTGTCCTTCCAGAACATTTTTATATTTCCAAACTGAAGAATAGCCTTAGTCCAGGCATCATCCCTATTGGCTATTACTTTACCGATGTCAATCTGGTTGGTTTCCAGCAGCCTTACAATGATATCTGCTTTATTGTCTGTTTCTTCGATCTCGGCAGGTTTAACGCATACATAGTACCTTTTCCCTTCTGTCTCAGGTATGAGTACAAACAGAAACTCTGTCCATTTATAAATGCCGTCATTCTGTTTCACAAGGAATATTTCCGAAAAACAGCCTCTGTCCGATGCTTTAAATCTTCCATCAATATTTGATCTGTCAAGAAATCTGCGGAGACGCTCCAGGTCATTTATATGTGCCCTTCCTACTGCATAATCTTCATAAAACCGCTTCAGACCATATATGACCTCTCCGTCATTTTCACCGGAAAAGGTACTGGTTATGACAGTTCTGGAATCCGTTTCATAATCGATAAGGTAGATACATTCATATACAGACATGATGGTCTCCATGATACTGTTCATTCCTTCGAAATATCCCCTTACATTCCGGTCTATGACATCCATGGAAACCGATAAAATATGTCCTCTGGGGGAGCCGGCTACCGGGGCAAAGCTTATCTTGATATTTCGATTTTTCTGAAGGATGATCATGCCTTCTGTCCTGTCATTTTTGATGGCTTTTACAGCAAGCTTTCTCAACTTATCAAGATTCATGGAAATCTCTGTGCCTAAAGTGAGATTTGACAGATTTATCGAAGAACTTTTCTTATTGTCTATATCTCTGACGTAAGCTTCGTTTTTATATAAAGATGAAAATTGCTTTCCGTCAAAGAAAAACAGAGCTTTAGGATACTTGGAAATGACATCTGTGAGACCGGCTTTCTGATAAAAGTCGTAGACATCAAGGCTTTCAAACAATAAGCCCTTTTCTTTCATATGATCCAAAGTAACCTCCAGATTTTCGGGTTCTAAATAAAAATTTCCCTGTATCCTTTCGCATCCTATACTCCTGAGGAAATCATTCTGCTCTTTAGATTCGATGTCTTCGGCCAGGGTATGGATACCCAAAGCTTTAACCATTTTTATGGTCATTTTCAAAATCTCAGCAGATCTTTCATTCAGATCTTTAAGAAATGAAAATTTGATCTTTATTCCGTCAAAATTAAAGTCTTTCAGCGCACTTAAGGCGGAATATCCGGCACCGAAATCATCCATCCAGACCTCAAAACCGGCATCATGCAGCCTGTCTATGGCACCACTGATAAGTTCTCGTTCTCTCATGAGAACTGTTTCTGAGATATCAACAGATATGAGATTCCTGCTTATCCCATGGGAATCACAGGCAGCTGAAATCATAGTCACAGGATCACCTACTTCAAAGTCCGATTTGGAAATATTTATACCCACTGTAACTACAGGCTGTCCGTTTTCAAGCCTTTGCTGAAGCATTTCTGCCACCTTCCCGACAATGTACATTTCAAGACGGTATGCAAGTCCGTTTTCCTCCAGCGCAGGTAAAAATTCCGGCGGCGTGAGTATGCCGAACTCCGGATCCTGCCATCTGGCAAAGGCTTCAAATGCGCACACTCTGCCCGTAAGACTTCTTACTACAGGCTGATAATAGGGCTCTATCCAGCCTTCCGCCAGCGCCTGATCAAAGGTACTGACCAAATACTCTCTGCTAAGCTGCTTTCCACTTATTTCATTGTCATACCAGGCATAATCCGATATGTCTATCCCTATAAGTGTATCCGCTGCTATCCTGGCCTTATCGCATGCCTCATTCATAGTCATATCAGGAAGATAATTCAGGATACCTATACGTACTGTAAGAGTTCTGCCGTTATTGGCAGAGTGCAGCTCTCCTATGACCTGATTCAGTAATATCTCTATACCCTCTGATCCTGCATAGGCATAAAAATGATCCGAACTAAACCTGGCACAATTCTGTGCAGGAAAATGTCTTTTTAAGATTTCAGAAAACACAAACAGGAAATTATCAGCCTCCTCCAATCCGTACCTTGAGCTGAACTTTTCCAGTCCGTTAAGATCAAATGCGATAACTACAGGTTTTTTGTTTTCGGTATAAAGCTCATTGCAGCCATCCTTAGCCGATTTCATAAAATAATCCCGATTTAAAAGTCCCGTCAGCTGATCGATCGTAGATTTATATGTAGAAACAAACACATAAAACAGCGGACCCTCTACCGGATCTTCATACAGCTTTGCTATATCCTCGATTTCCAGTATCCTTCCGGTTTTTGTCATTATCCTGTAATGAACCTTATCGAAGTGGTCATCGGAATTGTCTATCTGTACCTTGATACTGGTCTCAATTCTTTCGTAGTCCTCCGGATATACCATTCCCTTAAACGATCCGCCGGTAAGCTCCTGAAAATCTTCATTACTTTTACATTCGAACAGGTCTAGTATCGCCTGATTGGCATAAAGTATCCGCTCTTCTTCCCAATCAGCCTTATAGATAAAAAAACCTCCCGGCATGGCTTTAAGGCCATTCATAATATAATCCTTACTATAATCCGCTTTTGTAAAATCATTAACTTTTGTACTCATATGGATCTCCGACTGTGTCTATGCTGCTTCCTATTGGTCATCAACAGTACTAAATTACAGATGTACTCTACAAAATCCGATCTGTCACAAGCCTTTTATTAAACTAAGGCGTATATCTGCTATTTCGGCTAAAAACATAAAAATATGAGAGAATCATCAGTGATCGTGGATTTAAACTGCCAAACTGATCCGGTGGTTAAATCACAGAAATGCGCAGGGAAGATAACCTCAAACCCTGCTCGTCGTCGGTCGACATACGCCATAAGGCGATAATTTCCTTATGAGATTCCACGATAACGAAAAAGCTCCCTGACTGATCCAAGTCAGAAAGCTTTATAAAATTAAATCCGTTTATTGAGCTGTTTATATCTTCAGGTTATTATTTTTTCTTTTCGTTGTTCTTCTTATCCTGGGATTCTACAACCGGAGCAGTATTCTTTACATCCTCCTGCTTCTGGTTTTTTAATGCCTTTGCAGCGAACTTTGCGTCCTTACGGGCTACATACTGTAAAAGGTTGAT
>JAGAXP010000083.1 GCA_017940955.1 Oribacterium sp. | reverse complement strand
TTTGTGAAACTGTTCCGTAAAGAAACCGGAATGACACCTACCGAATACAGAAAAAGCAATCGGTTGTGAAATAACAAATCTGCAGACGGTTCTATTGACTGCTTTTGTAAAGTAGTCAACAGAACCCTCAATAAAGGATTTAGTATCCTTCAGGGCTATGGTAACAGTTCAGCCGGTGGACCAAGGGGACGGAGTTAGTGGTCCATTATACCGGGCAGAGCTGAGCAATCTTTAAAGGAACATACCGACATTTATCAGGCAATCAAAGACCGGGATGCGGAAAAAGCCGAGGCATGTATCAAGACTCATATTTCCAATGTCAAAAATGTCTTCGACAATTACTACTCATTTTTGTTCTGATATAAGTGAGCCTTGTAGCAGATTCCAAAGAAATCTGTCATGCAGCGTCAGCCCTTGCGAAGCGAACTAAATGAGCTGAAGTTCTCAGAAGCGCAAAGCGCGAAACGATTCTATATCAAATACACTGATATGTAATGACCTCTTGTCAAGCGAAAAATGACAGGGATCACCACAAACTTATTTAATTGTATCTGAAGGCATCTTGAAAGAGCCTCGGGGTATCAGTTCCCGGCATTGGCCACTCTGATATACGTGGATTGGTTACCGACAGGTCAATGGTCCGCCGTGAGCTCTACCGTCTAAAAGCGTGGATCACAGATTGCTCTGAGCCAACATAGTATACTCGTAGATAGCTCGAACCTTGAAATGGCCGAAGCCCTTTCAAGATGCCTTCAATTGTTGCTTGTTGATGGCCAGCTGTAAATGGCATAAGCCATCTTACAGCTGCTTAATCACCCACTATAACAGCAGGGTGAAGATGTCAAGGCTGCGAAGCACCGCTCACAGCGGCTTGGCCTTGATATCAGAGACATGATGTTATACCTGATCATGCTATTTTATCAGTCATCATGCCCCACATGAAGCAGGCAAGTTCCCTTGCTATTGCAGTTTTAGCGACATTGTGTTTCTTGCTTTTTCCAAGAACCATTTTGTAATACTTACGTCTCAGCCTTTCATTGGCCCTATCAGCATATGCAATAACTTGAGGAGAATTGCCAGCCTGACGCGCTTTAAGTGTTTTTGATTTATGACCTATTCGCCCTCTGCTGTACGTCTGAGATGATTCTGTAAGTAATTGTCTAACGTGACGATTTCCAGCTTTCGTGATTCCAAGTCTTGTTTTTTCATCACCACTGGAATCTTCACCTGGTACAAGACCAAGATAAGAAGCAAACTTATCAGCCGTTGCAAAACGTTTGAAATCGCCTACTTCAACCAGTATAGACAATGCTGTATGAGTTTGAACTCCGATGAAGCAGCAAAGCTTTTTAACAGAATCCTTGTATTCATCTTTGGAAGCGAGTTCCTCTATTCGCTTATCCAAACGTTCAAGCTTGTCACTTAAAGTTTTATAGGTCAGCAGGTATTCATCGAGGATCTCCTTATATAGAGCCTCAGGTTTAAGTGATTTAAGCCAATTTAAATGGGCTATTGTCCAATGAGTTTTTCCATCATAGCGATAGTTATGACGAAGGCAAAATGAAAGAATCTGCTGTTTCACTTTTTTAAGCGCAAGCTTATGATCATCCCTCATTCGAAGAAACTCTTTTGTTTCTTCATCTGTAGCAGTGGGAACATGAACAGGACTGTAGTTGTGCTGAGCAAGACATTTACCGATCAGTGCTGCGTCACGCTTATCAGTTTTTATTCTTTTACCACTACGTGTTTCAAGCATAGTGGTTGGTGCAAGTATCACACAGTTAACGTTACGGTCTGTTAGCTGATGATATAAAGTATAGCCGAGGCATCCGGCTTCATAACCGCATATAAAGATAGTATCGTTTCCATAGATGGTTCTAAGAAATTCCAGATACTTGAGAACTTCCTTGTAATCAGCCGGTGTGCGCCTTATGTAAGATGCTTTCTCTGTTTCAATCAAGTAAGCGCAGAGAGTAAAACTTTCCTTGTGTACATCCATTCCTACGTAAACTGTGGTATTATTCATTATGTGACCTCCCTTTGTATGCGGTAATCCCTGTTACCTTTGTCTTATCAACTTTAGTATACAGGCAAATCCACGTTGCTACAAAGAGGAGGTCATTACATATTGTCTAAAAAGCATGCCGGAGTTTACCCATATAACGGATATTCTCCAGCATGCTTTTTTTTATTACATCTTTACACTGTTTCACCTTCTGTCACAGTAAGGTAAGTATATTCCTCACTTCTGTGTAAACAACCACTCCATAACAGCTACACAATTATAGGCATAGTCGAAGGATGCCATATGATATCCGGCGCCACCCATAGGGCTGTTTCCGCTCTGCTGCCCGGTTGTTTCGGATGTCTCCTGACCATCAACTGCTGCCTGTTCACTCACTGAAGTTTGATTGCTGTCCGGTGCCTGGCCATCCTTTGGTGCCTGGTTGCCCTCAGGTTTCTGACCGTCCATCGGAGGCTGGTTACCTTCAGGTTTCTGTCCATTCATCGATGGCTGGCTGCCTTCAGGTTTCTGGCGATCCTTTGACTGCTGATCCTCTGATTGAGCCTGACTACCGGGCTTTTCCTGTCCACCGTCATGTTTACGGCCGCCAAATCCGCCTTCCGGTTTCTGCCCGTTACCAGAGCCTTCCGCTCCTCCCATCATAAAACTACCGGCATCGATGGTACCTGTCTTCCATGAGATAAAATACTGGTTTTCGTCTGCATTAAACAGATCATTTGCCGCAGAACTGAGCTCATCCACAGACCATGTGCCATCCCACTGTACATATTCATAGGAAACACCGTCAGTATCAAACATTTCCATCACTTCCTGAGCTCCGCTCCAGGCACTTGTATCGTCCTCTGCCGCAAAATATACAAATGACTGATTCTCAAGTCCTGAAAGAGCATTTACATCCCACTGACCATCTACAAACATACATGCAGCATAAAGATCGGGATACTCTGATGCCAGAATCAATGTAGTCATGCATCCCATTGACTGACCGGTACCGTAGATCCTCTCAGCATCAACTGCATACTCCTCGCACATATAGTCAATGTAACGTTTTGTAAGTTCTACGTACTCTGTTGTGGTATACCCATTGTGATCATCAAGGATAGTCTCAGGATATGTAGGAACCGCTACGATGGTAGGATTTACACTCTGCCATTCTTCTGTTGCCCAGACAAGAGCTCCTCGTCCCTGTGTTAATGAATAAGTGGGATCGTCACCTGCGCAGGTTGAGTCACCTATGAAAACCACCATGGGATATGAAGCAGCTTCATCATATCCTTCAGGAAGGTACAGATTGTATGTTATGGAAAGTCCGGTTTCATCATCTGTAAATGTCTTCTGCTCGAACTTTCCGGCATAAGTCGATACCAGACTTTCCTCATCTTCTGCAAGAGTGTTCGCTACTGCGCCAAGTCCTGCTGCTGTGATATCACTCTTTTCAGCATCAGCCTGTGATTCCTTCGCTGCAACTGATGTTTCTTCTTTCTTATCTGTTTCCTGATCCTCTGTATTCTTTTCTTCTGCTGCCTGGGTGGAAGGTGCTTTGTCAACAGTGGTCTGGATTCCACATGCTGCCAAAGTGCAGATCATTGATGAAGCAAGTAACAGTGCTAAAGGTTTTTTGAACATTTCATTTTTCCTCATATCTTATATTGTATTCTGCTGATCATGCAGCAGTTTTCGTTTTCCGTGATGCACATGTTACAACATTTTCCTTAAACGAAACTTAAAACCTCCCATACCGCAGCAAACCAAGGTGAAAGTTTCATCTCCTCACTTAGTTCTGCCTCTCCACAATTTGAGATCAAAAGAGCATTCGCTTTCCTGAAAGCATCGTTGTG
Source organism: Oribacterium sp. (assembly GCA_017940955.1). Next base: position 23,420 of record JAGAXP010000083.1, on the reverse strand, counting down.
ATAATGTATCTCCCTGTCACTGAGATTACAGAGTACAAACAGCTTTCTGCCATCAAGTTCTCTTTCGTAGGCAAAGATCTCGCTGCTTTCATCATCCAGAAGCCTGTAAGTGCCGTATACGATAAGATCCGACCACTCGCTTTTTCTTCTCAGGGAAACAAGCTTTTTATAGTAGTTAAAAACTGAATCAGCATCCTTAAGCTCAGCTTCAGCATTGATCTCTTTATAGTTTGGATTCACCATGATCCACGGAGTTCCGGTGGTGAAGCCTGCGTTTTCACTTGCATCCCACTGCATCGGAGTTCTGGCATTGTCTCTTCCCTTTGCTTCAATGCCGGCGATCATGGCTTCACGAGTCATCTTTCCGCTGTCTACAAGCTCATGATATGCATTGATCTCCTCGATATCTCTCAGATTTTCAAGGCAGCCGAACTTACAGTTTGTCATGCCGAGTTCCTCGCCCTGATATATGTAAGGTGTTCCCTTCATGAAATGAAGCATAGTAGCGATAGCCTTAGCTGAAAGCGGTGAATCATCCCCAAGTCTCGAGACGATTCTCGGCTGGTCATGATTGTCAAGGAAGAGTGAGTTCCATGCTTTACCTTCAAGCTCTGTCTGCCACTTACTGAGGTTCTTTTTTAACTCACGAAGATCGTATCTTCTGGCAGTCCACTTTCCATGCTCATCATAGTCGAGACCAACGTGTTCAAACTGGAACACCATATTGAGCTCCGAGCCATCGAGAGAAGCATACTTCTCAGCCTCTTCTATGGTAACTCCCGCGCACTCACCAACTGTCATGATGTCATACTTTGAAAGGACCCTTTTATTCATCTCCTTCAGATACTCATGTACATGAGGTCCGTTTGTGGTGTTTTCAAGTCCGCCGTAACCGGTGTTGGCATCTACCTGTCCATCAGGAAGACCCTCAACCTTTGAGATCATAGAGATAACATCCATCCTGAAGCCATCTATACCCCTGTCACACCACCAGGTCATCATCCTGAAAACTTCATCTCTCACTCTCGGGTTATCCCAGTTGAGATCCGGCTGCTTTTTTGAGAAACAGTGAAGATAGTACATATCTGTTTTTTCATCGTACTCCCACGCCGAACCGGAGAAACTGCTTCCCCAGTTGTTCGGAGTCTGACCATCCCTGCCCTCACGCCAGATATAAAAGTCTCTTTTATCATTGTCCTTCGAGGATCTGCTTTCCACGAACCACTTATGCTCATCAGAAGTATGGTTCACCACCAGATCCATAACTATCTTTATCCCACGGTCATGGGCATTTTTCAGGAGAATGTCAAAATCTTCAAGTGTTCCGAACTCATCCATGATATCCTGATAATCCGAGATATCGTAGCCATTGTCATCGTTAGGTGACTTATAAACAGGGCTTAGCCAGATAACATTGATCCCAAGCTCATGAAGATAATCAAGCTTACTTATGATTCCCTTGAGATCACCTATTCCATCTCCGTTGGAATCACAGAACGATCTCGGGTAGATCTGATATACAACACTTTCTTTCCACCACTTTTTGTCCATATTTCCTCCGCTTCTTTACGATCTGCCGTCAGATCAAGTAGCATCAGTATGTATTTATCATTTTTCTGAATTCTTTCGATACCTTTCCCTGTTTTCCGTGTATCACGTATGATACTGTAGCTGTGCTTACACCACACATCTCAGCGATATCTTTTATCCTGATCATCTCTAATTGTCACGTAATAAATGCTTACTCTTCGTTTACGTTTATGCCTTCGTCTTCGACATCATCTTCGTCATCATAATCTTCTTCTGAATCGAAATCCTCATAGTACTCATCGTCATCGAAGAACTCTTCACCATCAGGTTCATCGTAAATCGATTCATAGTAACCGGCGGTCTCGAAACCATCATCCTCATGGTCTGACAGCATCCACTCCATCAGTTCAACGATCTTATCATGCTTACCGTCAAAACGATCATGAACATAGAAAAGAGAAAGGATATTCTCACTGAATTCCAGTCCCGGAATCTTGTTATGGAACATTTCAACTATATTCCATAAAGTAACAGAATCATCATAAACTATATCCATAAGAAGGACGTTAAGTTTATCAGGATTGTAGTAACAGTGGATCATATCTCCCACTGTATCTTCACCGAAAAGATCCATATAGATCTGCCTGATGGCTTTTGCATTGAGCTCCGAAGCATCGTTCAGGTATGATTCCGGGTCCTCAACTGCTATGCGGTAATGATCAAAGGCCTCATTCTTAAGCTCCAGAAACTCCAAAGTGTCGGCAATTGCAGTCTGAACGGTCACATTATTCTGCTCCGCATAGGATTTAAGTATCTCTACATATTCATCGGGAAATTCCATCTTAACGCTCATAATATCTCCATTCTTCTTACTTAAGATTCTCAAGCTCTGCCATGAACATATCATAGTAATCATCCTGGCCTTCCAGCTTAGGAGAATTTTCACCACCACCGTTTGTGGATCTCTTTATGGCCGCATAAAACTCTTCTCCATATGTAAGTATATCCATTTCATATATCTCATGGCCTTCTCTTCTTGCTATCTCACAGAAAGCCGCCAACGGATTCTTCTCATTTTGTGTGTTCAAAAGTTCTTTTCGAAATTCTCCATCCTTCAGCGCCTTTTGACGAAGGGCTGACATTACTGTCTCAACGTCCATAATTCCTCCCTGATGTTCACTCTTTTACTGCTGCGGTTTTATGTTCATAACCCAAATTGTCTTGTCCCTGATTCATGCCGTGATGCTCTGATTCCGGGTAACTCAGGACACCAGGCATCATGGTTTGATCCGATCAATCATCATGCTTCATGAAGTACCTGGTGATCGCCGCTCCTATGAGTCCTCCAAGGGTTAATGTCACTGCCGCAAGAAGCACAGGCTTTTTCACATCTACACGAGTGGGTATCTCAAACTCTCCTCCGTTTTTACAGATGAGTCCGATCTCTCCGTCTGCTATGAGGTATGACTCTCCATATAGCATTTCTTTATTTGTAACTGTGTCTTTTCTAATGTAGGCTCCGTCAGTCAGGCAATAAAAAGCTCTGTTGGTACTATCCGGATAGGTTATTTCCTCAAACAGCTTTTTCCCATCCAGCATGGCATCTATGGTCTGATCGTAATGGGGGATAACATTGGTATCCGTAAGCCTCAGTCCCTCAAGAAAACGTTTATAACCGGCATCCTTTGATTCACCTTCCAGCTCCGGCTGTGCATATACGATGTCTGCGCAGTTCATGGTACCGGCGCTTACTCCTATAACTATTCCCCTGAAGCCTTTGATCCACTCCTTAAGCTTTATCTTATGGAACCAGGCATTCTCCGTAGGGACATGACCTCCCGCAAGGATCACCACATCATAGATTGCGAGTATCTCAACGATTTTTTCATCTCTTGCGTCCAGCACGTCTATGGAATCCATACTGAGCCCTGATTTATTGAAGGCATCAAGATAGGTCTGTGCCATGGCTGTATTCATCTCGGAATTTTTAGGATCCGAGGAAATGAGAAGACCTTTGCTGTGGTCCTTCCAGTCATTCTGAAGCCTGTCCACAAACTGATTTCTGTTATCAAGCTTTTCCGGTAACCCTGTACGGCGGTCAAAACCACCGGGGGTTGAAGTCATATATAAAATCATTTATTTCTCCTGCTGTTTTTTTCGTTTTCATCTTCTATAAAGACTGATTTCCGCCAATCATCTCTTATGAATGTATCTATTCTTCTTGAGACCGTTAACGTGTCAATGACTCTCTCATCCGTTCCTTTTATCTGCCTTTACCCTGCCATTATAAGCCTTCATAACCAGCCATGACAGCAGATAATTTATTCCCATAACAACCACTACCCAGATTATGGTTTTGATGACCGGCTGTTCATATACTCGGAGGAAGAAGTAAGGTCCCACGGTGATGCGGGCAGCGTTTAATATAAGCATTATCACCGCATATATCACTGTCGGTATCAAAGCCCAAAAGAGTGCAGCCTTGGGAAGCTCTGCCTTGTTTTCCAAAAATAAAAATGAAAACAGAGATATTAATGGTACGAGGAAGTGGTCTAATGGATGAACACCGCTGAACAGCTCCTCATCAAATCCCTTTTTGGGGCCAAGTACTGCAAGTACGATAAAAAATGTCAGCATCAGACTGCATACAACCACATATCTCACGGTAATGAGCCAGGCTGGAAGCTCGTCGGAGCCCTTATAATGCTGCATCATATAGGTGGAAACGAAGCCGCTGGTCCTTCCCTTGGAAAGCGCCGGCAGCATAAAAAGCACAAACGCCCCACTGCTTAGTAAGCAAAGGAAATTTGATACTTCCGTATAGTGATAAAACATTTCCAATCCGTTCCGGGTCGCATATACGTAGTTAGTTATGATGATTTCCATCAGCACTATGATGATATGCAAAAACAACGCTGTTCTTAGTTTCGAATTCTTCATTTTAACAATCAAAGCCCGCCGGCATCCACCGTCGGGCCCTTTCCCTTCATTCTATATTCTTTTTTTGTAAATACCACACCTGGTCCTCAAAGGGAAACATTACAGGCATTTACCATCTCATTGCCTGTAATCACAGAGATTTCAGTGTTACCAGCTGAAAGAAGTGGTATCCCACCTGAAGCGGCATAGGCAAAAGTATATCCGCCATAGTTTCAAGCGCGATTTTTTCCCTTATCCTTCTCTTGGCTTCCGGAGTAAGACGCCTTTCTTTTATCTCTTCCAGACTTATCTTTGACTCATCGACAAATTCATTTTCGGGAACCCATATTTTCTTAAGCTTGATCTTCTCCAATGCTGATATCAGTTTGTCTTTTGACAGAACTTTGGAATCAAAACTAATGGCAACACCACCGGTCCTTCTGTATACGCGAACCTCTTTTACGCCCTTGATTTTCCGAATGGCATAGGAAAGTCTCTGATCCTTGACGTAATCCAGCTTTCCATCCTTCAGGTGTATACGTATTCTGTTCTCCAACTCATTTTTAATCGTGAATTTCATTTCGAACCTCATGCTCTCAAAAAAACCGATGCTATGGAAGAACTGATATGGTCAGTTTCTCCCCGGATAAAATCATTATACAAAAATGGTCGTGATATCATCAAGCTGTTTTCTGCCGAATGGAAGTCACATATAACTCAGGCTAACCATCAGAACAACAGCCTCCTGGTGGTATGTGCGTCAAATGTCACCGTATCCACTCCTGTGGTTTCAATCTGGTATAGAGCATTGGCCGCAAGATGCTCCGCCGCCTGCTCCAGGTCGCGGCATCCGGTGGTATCTCTGTATTTTTCAAGAATCACGCTTATGGCTCTGTCATCCACCACACACTCCTCCGGTCTCATACCCATGCGTTTAAGCACCTTAGGCAGCGAGAACTTTTGAAATATGATTTTTTTCTCATCCGGGGTGTAATCCGGGATGTCGATAACCGCGAATCTGCTCATGAGCGGATCCGATATCCGGGATTTATCATTGGCCGTAGCCACCGGATAAACTCCGTTTGTGGGTATGCGGCACTCGATGTAATTATCCGTATAACCGATATTATCGAGAAGTGTCAGAAGGGCATCTGCGGGATTTCCGTTAATGCTGTTCTGATCCGCCTTATCAAGCTCGTTGATTATAAAAACGATATTGCTGGAGCCGCTTTGTGAAAATGCCTCCATTATGCGTCCAGCCTTGGCATTGGCATAAACACGGGGACTGCCGGTCAGCGCCTCCGAGTCATGGATGGCACTCATATCAAGGCTGGTCCAGGGAAGTCTCAGAATTCTGGCTACTGCATAGGCAAGCTGGGACTTTCCGATACCTGCGGGGCCCGCAAGAAGCAATCCATAAGACGGCAAAGTGTGGGTACGGTTAATCTGAATGATGGTTTCCATAATACGCTGCTTCACACGTTCCAGACCGTAAAGCTCTTCATCCAGAATCTGGCGTGCCCTGACGGGATCGATGGAAGCGAAGTATTCACCCTTCCACTGGATATTGAGCACCATCTGAAGAGCTCTTTCCGCGTGGCGGCGTTCCTCGGGAGTGATGGTTTTCGACCTTATGAGATCAATGTTTCTGTCCGCCCAGGTCTGCATGTTCTTAGGAAGTGTATGTCTTGCGCAGGCAAGGAAATTCAGCATGGAATTTAAATCCCGGAGATCCTGATGCGAAACCTCCGCCATTTCGTCATCCTGTTCATCATCTTCAGGCGCCTTGCTTTCTTTGAGACGCTCGATGATAAGCTGAAGGAAGCTGTCTCTGTCTGACTGTATGTTTTTTCCGTCGGGAGTCACTGCCCGGATCTTGTAAACACAGTAGCCTTCCTCCCTGCTCTCACCGGTAAGTTTTACGGAAACATGATTTTCACCAAGCCACCTCTCAAGGTCAATAAACCTTTTATCTATCTTCAGGATATGGTGGTTCAGATCCCTGCCATCCTTATCCTTGCCGCTTACGTCTGCTTCAACTCTTCCTTCCGTATAGGCAAATGATGTCCCCCTTACAGGGTTTACGAAAACTCCTGCTGCATGCTTCGGAAGCTTTTCCTTCTCTTCGGAAAGGATCATTATGGGGCAGTCAGCACTAAGTTCCTTATCGTCTCTCTCGATGATCTGCCATGTAATCAAAGAGCTGTCTATGTCTGATCCTGTACTTTGATCTTTATTGTCATCTATTTTGTTGAAATCAAATATTCTGTCTGCCATGGAATACCTCTTGATACTACTTAAAAATCTTCAAATCATTGTACCATTTATGCGATGTCGTTTTGTCCTTCCTTTTTAGCAATTCTTGCATAACTGATGTTTATATCAATCAGCGATTCCGTACAGTAGAGAATTTACTATTGCTGCTGCAATGTTTGAGCCGCCTTTTCGACCTCTTGCAACTATCAAAGGAATATCTTTATATTCTTCGGAATTTCTGAGCTCCCAGATCAGTTCCTTTGCTTCCACCACATTTACGAAGCCAACGGGAACGGCGATGATACCCGCAGGTCTCAGATTTTCCTCACGTATGAGCCGCTCTAATTCTATTAAAGCTGTTGGAGCATTGCCAATGGCGAAAATTATGTTTGGAAACTGCTTTGAAAGTATCGCCGCTTTTTCCATACTGACAGTGGCTCTTGTGACACCTCTCTTCTTAGCTTCAGAAGCCACCTCCGTGTCCGACATGAAACATCGAAGCTCACAACCGTGTTTTACCGTGACCACCTTACTGATGCCGGCCTTTGCCATCTCAGTGTCAGTCACTATAGTTGCTCCCGCCGAAAGAGCAGCTCTCATCCGCTCTACTGCATTAGCGGAGAAAACCAGATTTTCATAATAATCAAAATCCGCGGAGGTATGGATACACCTCTCTATCACCGGTGCCTCCGTCTCAGGGAGCCTGACACCCCTGCGGGAAAGCTCCTCCCGGATGATTTCCATGCTCCGTCGTTCTATGTCCCTTGGTTCAACGTGTTCAAACTTAATCATCTTAAAGTCATTTTTTTCGGAATTACTATTATCCAAATCTTTATTATAAGGATATTTGTACTCCAAAATCTCTCCGCCTTTTATTTCTCTACCCCGACTCTTGCCTTAATCCCGTCATCATAAGGATGCCTGTCCTTTACCATATTCGTCACATAATCCGCCATGGACAGAATGGTGATATCCGGGTTACGCCCCGTCAGGATCACTTCCACATACTCGGGAAGCTGAAGAAGAAACCTTGTCAGCATGTCCTGATCCAGAAGTTCTTTGTTTACGGCATCAAGAATCTCATCAAACACAAAAAGAGCCACTATATCCGGTCTGTGCTCTTCCCTGGTTATGATTCCGGATTTTTTTCTTCTTTCCTCAAAGGCTTTCAGTGCCTTTGGCTGATTTTGCAGGATCATGGTCATGGTTCTGATAGCCTTACCGAACATCTCGTCACAGTCTTTTCTTGTGGCAGCGAGTTCTTCCGATGTCATATTTGAGGTCCAACCGTAAAAATGCTCAGGAAAAAGAACCAGTATACCCGGTATCTTCTCAAGTATACTGATCTCTCCGGACATACCGTCCTTAAGGAACTGACAGAATACCACAGGAATGTTGTGTCCTGCCGCCCTGACGGCTGCTCCTACCGCCGCACTGGTTTTTCCCTTTCCATTACCATGATAAATGTGAACCATCTGTAAACCTTCAGTCAATTTCTATTGATCACCGCTATGATGCCATTCAGTTATCTTCATATACTAAAATGACTCTTCAAGTCTCAAATCATATTTGTTTTAAAACTTTAACTTTCTAGAATCATACTATATATCTTCTCCATATCCAATGAATCTCTCAAAATTGCAGCAAGTTTGTCGTACTGTTCCTCCTTGAACTCCCTATAGCTTCGCTCTGATATTTCGATTTTGTCGGGATTGATTCCCTTCTTTCTGTAAAGTATATCCAGAAATGCCTTTCGGAGTTCATCAGAATCAAAGAAGCCATGAACATATGTGCCTAAAACATTGTCGCGACATGTAAAAAGGCAATTCCCGAAATCCTGTTCTTTCTCAGTGGTCTCTGTCTGCTCATTCTTTAATGCATCAACGCTTAAATCATTTGATGCCGCAATATCTCCGGTTTTTCCCATATGGATTTCATAGCCGCTGACTGTTTTTCCGTTTAATGTCTCGAACGATCCACCTAAGCCCTGAAGTTCAAATGTCACTCTGGTTCTGGTCTTTTCATCGGCAAACTCTGTGACTACCGGCAGTAATCCGAGACCTTTCGTCTCAGTTCCGAAGCCGGTCTCCGCACCCTTTTCATCAATGATCCGCTCCCCAAGCATCTGATAGCCACCGCAGATTCCTATGATAAGTTTGCCTGCATGGTGCTTCTGCATCAGCTTTGCCTCAAGCCCCGTGGCTCTCAGCCACTCCATATCTCTGATGGTACTTTTCGTTCCGGGGATAATGATCACATCAGGCTCTCCGAGTTCTCTCACATTTGAAACATATCTGAGAGAAACTCCCGGTTCCATAGAAAGCGCCGTGAAGTCCGTGAAATTACTGATGCGGGGCAGGCGGATAACAGCGATATCGATAAAGGTATCACTGATATATGATTCTATATCATCATAACAATTACCAACGGCTCTCAGCGCCTTATCACGTTTATTACACGATTCTCTGTTTCCACCGGTTTTTGAAGCTGTAATTGGACGCCTTTTTACATTCAGCCTTTCCGACAGCGAGTCCTCATCATCTATCATCACATCCATGTAAGGCACCACTCCCAGAACTTCCTTACCGGTTTTTTCCTTCAGGATATCGAGACCCGGATCAAGTATAGTCTTATCTCCGCGGAATTTGTTGATGATAAGCCCCTTTATACGCGCCTGCTCCTGCTCTTCAAGCAGCGCTATGGTTCCGTAGAGCTGCGCAAATACTCCGCCCCTGTCGATATCACCTACCAGCAAAACCGGCGCATCCGCAAGCTCCGCCATGCCCATATTTACGATATCATCGTTCCGAAGGTTTATCTCCGCGGGACTTCCGGCTCCCTCTATTACGATTATGTCATACTCCGAAGCCAGCTTTTCATAGGCTTCTTTCACAACAGGTATGAGAACTTTTTTATGCCTGTAATATTCCCTTGCGGTCATGTTGCTGCTGACTTTTCCATTAATAATGACCTGAGAACCGACATCTGTTGTAGGCTTCAAAAGAATCGGATTCATTAAAACCGATGGCTTAACACCTGCTGCCTCCGCCTGAACCACCTGAGCTCTTCCCATCTCGAGGCCTTCATCGGTTATGAAGCTGTTAAGAGCCATATTCTGAGATTTAAAGGGCGCAACTCTGTACCCATCCTGCCTGAAGATACGACAAAGTCCTGCCGCAATGAGACTTTTTCCGGCATTGGACATGGTTCCCTGTATCATGATCGCTTTGGCTTTTCTTATTTTCTGTTCCAAATCCGCTCTACCTTTCAACACTTTATCCGGTTTGACCCATTTTAAATCAGTACCTGCTTTGAGCTTACAGCCTTCCACTCACTTATTAGTTCAATATTTTCCTCGTGAGTCCTCACACATATTCTGAAGTATCTCTCATCAATCCCCACAAAGTCCTCGCAGGAACGTATCAGGATTCCTTTTTCAAGAAGCCTCTCTTTCAGGTTTATATCTTTCTTCGAAACTCTGAACAATATGAAATTTGCTTCGGAATCCGGGTTGTAAATCTTTTCCGCAAGTCCGTTCTTCTGTATCTCAGATATCAGATATTTTCTTTCCTGAACTATAGTACGTCTGGTCTTCTCAATAAAACTCTCGTCCTTCAAGGCTGCAGCTCCTGCCATTTGTGCGGGAACATTGATCTCCCAAGGGGTCATGGTTTCCCTGACTGCCCGGATAAGACCGTGGTTTTCCGTCACTATATAACCAAGCCTAAGCCCCGGCATTCCGAATATTTTAGTGAAGGCACGGAGAACCACCCAATGTGTTTCTATATTTTCTGTTGTATCAGTTTCTACATCTTTAATCCCACTGAAACCGGTGGGTTTTATATTTGATATTACGTTCCTCAAACCCGGGCCGGAATCAGCGATTCTTCGAAGCATGGTGAGTTCATTTTCTTTCCCGCAAAACGACAGAAAGCACTCATCCACTATAAGCCAAACAGAACGCTTCTCGCACGCTTCACTTATCTGTATCAACTTGTCCTTCAGAATGATACTTCCGTCAGGGTTATTCGGGTTACACAAAAAAACGGCAGACCCTGCTGCCAGGTGCTCTATTCTATCAACAAAGGTAGCCACTGTATCATCTGTAAAGCTAAAGGAATCCTCTTCTCTTAGAATATAGTCCAGAACCTTTGCACCGGCCTTTTCCGCCGCTGATCTGTATTCAGAAAATGATGGTGCCGGGATCAAAGCCTCCTTCGGCTTAAGCACCATCATAAGTCGATAGATCAGATCCGAAGCCCCGTTGCCAAAAAGTATATCTTCTCCAGGTACATCGAGATATTTCGATAATGCTTCCCCAAGTTCTCTCTGGTTCCAATCGGGATACCCGGTGCTTAGCTCCACTCCCTTTATGGCAGCTTCCTTCGCACTATCAGGCATCCCCAGAGGATTGATATTCACAGAGAAATCCAGTATCACCTTATTTCCGTATATGTCTCCGCCATGATTGTAATTCAACTATAATCTCCCAAATGTAGTTTATTATACAAACTTGAAATCGGATCTTCCGATGGATAAACCCGTCTTTCTGTATATTTTCATGGTGTTACAAGCACACACCATTTGACGACTAACACCATTTTCATTAATAAGATGTGCCTGACAATACTCCATCAAAGAATATCGATAAGCCTGTCTACATCTTCATTCTGGATCATACTTCTCTGATTTATAAAAGTCTTCAACATTGATTATATCTGCATACGAAATTCCGGCTTCTGAAAGTCGATCCTTCAAAAGCCGGTTTTCATTTTCCAATTCCGATATCTTTTTCTTTAATTGATTTATCTCATTTTCGGCAATACTCATAGTCTTATCTTGGTCCCATAAATTTATCACCATTAAAATGAATCATATGATCAGGCACATCTGCAATCCAAACCTCAGTATCCCAAGCCAAAGAATCTGCAAACTTTTTAAATGTTGCAAAATCCAAAAAGGCCGTAACGAAAATCTTCCCAGATGACACCTTTGATGTCATATCAGAAATTTCAATTATCCTTTTCGGATCCATAGGTCCAACAGAAGTTACCGACTCTATAAAATAAATCCAATCACATTCTTCTCTATATAGGACAACATCCGGCATTTTATCATGCAGTGTAATCTCAAATCCCAACTCTTTCAGTTTTTCAACATTCTTAACTAAATCTTTTTGAATTGTATCTCCAACATAAAGACACTCTGAATTGGGTGCAAATCGTGGTGCAAATTCTTCAATTATTGCTTTCTGTAATTCATTATGCTTACCTGATGAAAAAAGTAACTCCGCCCCATTTATTCTAACAGGCATCATGGTCATTTTCTTTTTCGAAGAATATAAATCCACAAGTCTTTTATGATATGCTAAAAAACGTTTTATACTTTCCGTTTCTTGATTTGCCCCAATACCACTTATAACCTTTAATGTTTCCGCCGTTATCCTATACCTATAATTTGGACTGTTAGTCGACTCCCCATTATCTTCGATCAATGCAGCTGTCCTGAAATTATGCAATGCACTCTTTCTAAAAGTTTCCCTGCTGTTTTCTGCATAAGTTGTCCCATAATGCAGATTCACAAATGCAATAATATCATGAATACGAATCCACGTATTTGTTGCATTCTTCCATTCATCGTTTGGTTTAATGTCAGCCATTGCCAGTATAGTTAAAGCGCACAGATCTGACTGTTGGGATTTAGGCATTCCAATGTCATTTAGAAACTTTTTTGCTTCTTCTATTTTAGGCATATGCAACCTCCGAAATAATGCGATCACAATTATCTGTCGACAGATCTCTTGACTGTAACACCTGCTCTCCTATTTCCCTTATTAATTTAACAGGAGGTATTGGGATATTGTTAATTTCTGTGCTATTAACTTGCGTACTGCCATTTAATATTCTGTAGTACATATCAAACAGAGTAGAATTCAACAATGCATATATTCCATAAGTTGTTTGTGAATCCATTTCAGTTCCATCTGTTTTATCTACAAAATTAATCTTGTTTTGAGTCCCTATATACTCGTATTCTTTAAAATCGGACGGCGAGTAAATGCCACACTGCAACCTACGACGTTCCTCTTTAGCTGTAAATCTCTTAATAAAAACATAGTTCTTATTCTTTTGGATTAACCCCGGCTTTTCATCAATAATCCAATCATATTCTTTTCCTGACGGTTGGTGATTTACCCTACCGTCACGAATATGTTGACTGTAAAAAAGTGGCAAAATGTTTTCGCCTGGTTCTTTTCTCAATTCTTCCCATTGACGAAAATCTACAACAATACCGGTCTTCATTTTTAATCCTTCATCCGGCATAGTTGAATGGTACATATTTATTTTCTTTATCACATTTATATCATACTCATTAGTAGGAAGATATACATACAATTCATCACCAGAAACTACTGCATCATATGGAACAGTCAATTCAGAAATATTATCAAAATCAGAGCTACTATTAGTTGATGTAATCAACACGTTTTCCGGCTTTACAGCAGTCTTTTTTATCTTTACAATCATTGTTTCCTGTAGAACCTGTTCTGCATTAAATACCTTATCTCTACTCACAAACAAGTGGATATTTTCTATCTTTCCGTTATTTAAAAGATACTCTCTAAATGCCTTAAAATATGCTCCTGATGTCCAGCTGCGGGGAATGATATATACCATTTCCGCACCATCCTTTAAGTTAAAAAGGGACATGGAGGCAAATAAAAAATATAGATTAGGTGCCCCGTGAACCACTTGCGGCATAGCTAATGCAGCCGGATTATCTCTCATTACTCTTAGATATGGAGGATTGCCTATTATAAAATCATATTTTTTAGGATTATCTGACGCCAATAGATTTCCTTGAAAATCATTACACTGTGAAAGAATATAATCATCTTCAACAATACGGTAACTTACCCTATCACTATTACTAGTTTGAAGATAATCAAGATTATTCTTTAATATCGGCAAAACATCTACGTCTGTTTCATAACACGTTATCTTCAAAAAAACATCGTGTCGCTCTTTCAATAATCTGTCCGCAAATGCTATAGATAGAATTCCTGTTCCTGCTCCGGGGTCCAAAACAGAGACTGCATCTCCGCACTTCGAAATGTCAAACATTCCGGCCATAAATTCGGCAGTTTCGATGGATGTGAAAAACTGACCCTTCTTCTTCCTTAAGCTCTTTGGCATACTATCCAAAAAAACTTTTGTTTGATTCTTTGTGTACTCAAGTAAACTCATATATTTCAACTCTTTCAATTATCTATATTCTTATCTTCTATAAATTCAACTATATCGCCAATGTCACAATGAAGCGTTTTACATACTTTCATCAGTATTTCTGTACCAACCACTTCACCCTTTGACATCTTGGTCACAGATGCCCAACTAATTCCGGCCTCCCTTTGGAGATCTTTTTTTAACATATCTTTATCTATTAATAATTTCCAAAGCTTTTTATAACTAATGCTCATATTATTATCTTTCTTGTATCCACATCTTGTATGTCGTTTTGTTATATATCACATTATAAAGTTAAACCATCTCAAAAACAAGACTGATTCTTGCTATAGCAAGAATCAGTCTTGTTTTTCATATTATCTATTTATGTTATTTTTGATACCGCTCTCGCTCCAAATATATAATTCGTGAAAGCATATATACCACATAGTCTGGCGGAGTTCTTACTCCCTGCTCCCAATGAGATAGCGTTCCAACAGGAATATGAAACTTTTTTGCGAAAGCAGCCTGCGACAGTCCGGTGATTTTTCTCAACTCCTTAATCAGCATTGGTACCTCCATATCTGCCATATTTCATTGTCTTGCATTTTTCAATCCACTTCTTTGGATTAAATATAAGTCTTCCGCGTTTGTATCTAACCGATTGGAATTCCAATCGGTTAAAGCCAAAATCATGGACTATTTTCTATTTAATGTATACCATTGATATAGTGTATACAAGTAATAACAATATCACCTAATAATCGATTTTTTTACCCAAAAGAAAAACATACCAAACCAAATCTCACCATAACCGCTCTCATAATAAGTATCCCTACAACATAAATCATGAATACCGAGAGATACATCATTCTGTTAGCAGTTTCGATATCCTCCGGCTTTATCTCCCGAAGCTTATCTCCGATTTCCGGCTTTTTTACGAGCTTTCCGAAGTACCGGGCATCACCAAGGAGAGTTACACCCAGGGCTCCTGCCATAACTGCTTCTGTTTGTCCTGAGTTTGGACTTGTGGATTTTTTCGCATCGCGCAACCAGATTTTAAAAGCATTTTTCCAGTTGAGGTTAAGAAAAGCTGAGGCTATGACCATGAAAAGTGCTGTCACTCTCGCAGGAATGAAATTCATCACATCATCAAGTTTTGCAGCGGCGGTTCCGAAATATCGATATTTTTCGTTTTTGTAGCCGATCATGGAGTCCATGGTATTCACTGTCTTATAGAACCAGCCGCCGGCAACACCGAAAACCATCATGAAAAGGAGCGGCGCTACAACTCCGTCGGAGGCATTTTCAGCCACGGTCTCTACCGCCGCTTTTGTGATTCCGGATTCGTTAAGCTGTTTTGTATCTCTTCCGACGATCATGGAAACTGCTTCCCTGGCACCCTTTAGATCTTTTCTTTGAAGCGCCTTGAACACCTTCATTGATTCTATCTTTAGCTGCTTCATAGCCAGCATCTGGTATGCAAGAAACGCACTTATGGCACAGGAAATGTTTTCTCCGAACATGCGGCTTATGTGGATTATGATAAGTGGTATCAACGTAAATACCACTAGCATTATAACCACAAGTTTCCCACCTGCAATGCGCTTTTTCACTATGTCCTTCTCAGACTCTTCGGAAATCCCAAGCACCTTTCTCAGTATCTTCTCAAGCCACTCTATAGCCCGTCCCATGGCCATGACCGGATGAAACCAGTTATGAGGATCACCGAAAACCAGATCAAGTATCAGTGCAATGATCAATATTATTATTCGTTCGTACATTATTTCAACCTCTGCGGAATCCCGGCAAGCAACCTATAAACCTTATCTGCTTTCTTTGCGAACAAACAGCTTACCCGTCCAACTGACTCACGCCAGGCACGTTCGTCTCTATCCATAGGCACAACACCCGATCCTACTTCATTCATGATGATAACAAGATCTCCTGATATTTCATCAAGCCACTTCTCCGCCTCAGAAACCGGATCCTTTCCTTCCCTAAGTTCCTCACGAATCCTTTCTTCATAATGCTCTATCACTTCAGCATCCGGGAATTCACTTCTGCAAAAGTCATGCTTTCCCTGACACATTCCCCCAATTATAAGAACCATTTTCCCTCCATGCATCCGATCCTTCAGAATTACCTGATGCTATTCTCCAATACATTAAAAAGTATTCAAAATATCTAATTCAAATACTGACTAAGTTAAGCTCTTAAAATATCTCAATGATCTTAGAAGCGAGAATGTTTGCCAGTAAAATCAAAAACTCGCAATTACACAGAAAATATCCGCACAAGTCCCCTGTGGTTCCTCCAAACTGAGGCACTATTCTGTATCGATATCTCAGAAATGAACCAGCTGCTGCTGCCAATGTCACTGCCGGATACGCAAGCTCAATATTCCCAAATATGCAAAACAAAAACATACAAAGAACCGTCACTAAAAGCTCTGCCAGAAGCACAGTCTTCACATTCTTATCCGCACTATCTGAAAACTCACTGACCATTCCGTCCTTTTTTGCCTTCGGGAAGCTGACAACACTGAGTCCGCTTAGCTCTCTTGAAATCACAAAACCGAAACACACAGAAATGAGCGCCTCTATATCTGTCTCCGTTGCCAGTGCAAAGGCTCCAAGCATATACATTACCCCAAAGATCACTGCAAAGGCTCCGACATGCGGATCCTTCAGTATGGAGAGCTTCTTCTCTCTGTCACCGTAGCTGTGAAGTGCATCCTCTGTATCAAAAAGTCCGTCAAGATGTATGCCTCCTGTCACTGCCACAGGAACCAAAAGCAAAAAAAATGCCGTAATCATGTTATAAGTTTGGAGAAATCCTGCCAGCCTCCATATGAAAAGCTCCAGAAATGCAATTACCACCCCGACCAAAGGAAAAAAGCACATGGCATACTTCATGCTCTTTTCATTCCAGTCTGCCTTCGGCATGGGAATCCTTGAATAGGTTGAAAAAGCTATAATAAAAGAATCTGTCATTTAACCGGTTCTCCTCTATAAACTCAACACATAATAAATATGTCGGTGATAAAAAATTAACAAACCGTTTATTTTTAGGTATATTTTTAGGCCATATGAGTTTATTATATATATTATGAAATATAAGTCCAAGTGATGCACTTAGGATTCGTGATCAAAAGATATTATTATCCCGGCTGTTTCAACCCTTCAAGGAACGTTTTAAGTCTGAAGCAGCCAACTACTAAACAATGTGACATTTTTAAGCAATGGGGAGGTTTATATGGAGTTCAAAGGTATTAAGCACATTGAAGGCGGACAATTTCTTCACAGGTATGATGTCCTGTATGAGACCGACGATCATAAAGAAATAACTTATGAAATGGCCAGCCGCAATCCGAATATCACATCATTGGAGGAGCTTTCCAACTGGGGAACCAAAACTGTCAGCATAATCGGTATTTCCCGTGACCATAATCGTATTCTGCTCAACAGGGAGTTCCGTCCGGCAGTAGGTGACTGGGTATATAATTTCCCGTCAGGCCTCATGGATGAGGGCGAAACTCCTACAGAAGCAGCAAAGCGTGAGCTGCTGGAGGAAACCGGTCTTCATTTCGTAAAACGTATAGTGCGTCTGGCAAGCAGCTTTAATGCCATTGGTATTTCCAACGAATCCACTTCCTGCATTATAGCCATCGTTGACGGCGAAATACAGGAAAGTGAGTCGGACATCGAGAAAATCCATGCAGCATGGTTTAGCAAAGAGGATGTAAAAGAGCTCCTTAAGACCTCAAAAATGTCTGCAAGAGTACAGCTCTTTTGTTTCCTTTGGGTTTACGGAGATCTTTCTCTAAACAAATTCTATGAGTATCAGGATGACTTCGGACCGGGAACAGGCCGCCTGCAATAAGCTTTATAAAAATCCGATCTCACAGGGTACACGTAATTTAAAATGGACACAATGCCGTTATCAAATTAATTAAAACGCCGGTCAGAGGAGCCTCAACTCCTCTGACCGGCGTTTTTTTATCTGCCCGGGAAAACCTCAAAATTTTTGAAGCTCCTTTTTTATATTGCCCCAAAGCTGTCATAATAAATACAGTTATGATCACATCCACCCATCCGCAGTTTCCTGCAGGATTTCATCCGATAAGTAGACTCCTCTTCACTCCGGTATCTGTTTATTCTCTTTCTGATATATCCGATATTTTCGAAATTATCTTCTTTGCCGGGTATCAGCGCCGCACAGGTATTGACCCAGATAACATTACAATCATCATGTGCACATAAATCCAGAGACAGTTTAAAATCATGGGATCCCGTTGAATATGCCGGAGATATGATCATGGTAAGCATAAATGCACGCATTATACGTTCCATATACTCATTGGTCAGGAAATCCTTGCATATCATTACTGCAAAACGACCTAAGCCTTCATAATGAAATATGGTTATCTTATTATTGGGTCTCAGATATTCCCTGTACTCTCCCTGTTTTAACTTATGAAAAAACGGGTTATGTTTACATTGTCTTGTAAGCTCGTGACCATATCTGTCCAAAACCGGAGAATAATTCAGTCCTTCCACGCTGCAGGAGGGCAAAACAATAAGTGCAGGAATCTGTTTAAGCTGCTCGTCATTCAATGTGCTCAGTTTATCCCGGATAAACGTCTCCATCACGGGATTTCCAAGCATCTCCGGGAAAACTATCAGCTCACTACCATGTTCCCCCGCTTCTTTGATCTTTTTCCAAACCAAAGCATTATCACTCTTTATACGGGATTCGTTATATTTAACGTCAAAAACCAGATAATCACCTAAACTATGATAATTCAGATCAAAATTGGTTTTTGCGCTGAGAGGTGAAGCTGCAACATTAAGCTTTTTGGTTTTATCGAATATGGGAAATGATCCTTTTTTTATAAATACATGCTCTGCCTCTATTCCGGGAATATCCTGAACTACCAGCAGATACCTGAGATAACTGTCTATCCGTTTATAGGAAAATGTCTGCCTGTTTTTTCTTGACCAGACACAATTCATCTTTGGAAACAGGGCTATTCCCGTGGATTCTCTGTTGGTATTGATTTCCGAGGAAACCTTATTTCCTTCAAGGATTTCACGTTCATCATAAAGAAGCACCGAAACCGTTTCATCCAGTGCCTGTAAAAACCTGATGACAGCATTTTTGTCATTTTCTGCGAATATTTTTTCTTTAAAGCTATGGAGTTTATCAATGTACTCAGGACTGAGATCCGGCTCAAAAATCGGAAGATACTTTCCTTTCTCACTCAAACTGAGTAATGTATCATTCACGATACGATCATCAATACGCCTTAATTCTTTATCAGAGAGACTTTTGTAGAAGATGAAATGATTTTTACCGACAGACTCCAGATAAGAGCATAGTTCTGCGATGATGTTGTATAGTGATATTCTCTCAGGAACAATCTCATTCATTTTTACCTCCATGAGTCAGGCAAGCATAGGTTTGATACAAAACTATAGTTGACCCGGAAATTAACTTAAAAAATCATTTTAAAGCCCAATCTCTCCAATATATCAGATGCTGACATATTGTTTTAAGGCATTTATTTTACACCAACAGGAATACCTGCCACAACTTCAAAAACTTTATCCGCATCTTTTGCTATGCTCCGGTTTATTAATGCCAGCTCTCTCAGGAATCCCATAGTCTCTTCCGGATACTGATTGCCGTCACAGTATAGCTCATTGGTGACAACGATAAGGGCTTTGACATTAGCGGAAAGCTCCCTCAGCGGCTCAATGATTTCATGCGGATGACCATTGGTTTGATAGCTCTCATTGGCATAAAGGTTGGTGAGATCCTCGAGAAGAACTACTGAAGATTTCAAATACGGGCAGATATAGGATAAGCTGATTGTATCCTGAACTGAATTATCCTTTGTAGTAACACCTCCGGATATTTTTATCTCATCTAAAACCTTCGATATCTCAACAGGACGCTCAATGGTAACGAATCCCCTTCCCGCTCTCAGGTTCCGGTGTCTCTCTATCCTCCTATTCGTTTCTTCATCATCGTAGGGATACATGGTGGCTATGTAATAAAGGTGGTCGTCTTTATCCACCAGTGAAAGCGCCAGTTCTTCCGCATATTCAGATTTTCCCGAGCCGGCACCACCGGTCACCAAATAGTACATTATTTCATCCTCTCTGTCATAACCACTAAATAACATTATTTCTGCACTATAACATTTTCTATGTTGCGGATATAAAATCATATTACCATGCCTGCTTCAGCATTCCTGAATCATTGGAATCTCCGGTACGCTTCTACCTTTATATCAGAAAAGGTCCCCATTCGATTAAAGGCTTCTACCGCAGAAGATAGTATGGGCATAAAGAGTACTGCTCCGGAACCTTCTCCCAGAGACATTTCAGCATCGATTATGGCACGCAGGCCCATTTTCTCAAGGGCTTTTCGTGACAGCTTTTCCTTAGATACATGAGATGCCAATGCATAGTCCGCTACTCTCTCATCCATCATATAGGCGGTGAGGGCCGCTGCTGTTGAGATGATGCCGTCAATCACTATGGGTACCTCATATTTAACCCCGCCAAGGAACATTCCCGCCATGACAGCTATTTCCAATCCACCAATCCGGAATAGAACCTCCTGACCTTCACTTTCTTTCCTAAGTCTCTCCAGTGCTCTTCTTACCACATCCTGTTTTCTTTTAAGCCCTTCTTCACTGAGTCCGGCTCCGTAACCCACAGCCTCTTCCGCACTGCTTCCCATGAAATAAGCAAGTAATGCTGCCGTTGGTGTGGTATTCCCGATTCCCATTTCTCCTGTACAAATGATCTGATAACCGGATTCCTTAAGCTCACGAACGATGTCCATACCGAGCTGCAATGCCTTTTCACCGGTTTCGTGGCTCATGGCAGGTTCAACTGCTATGTTTCCGCTGCCGTCCTGAAGACGTCTGTCGTTTATTTTACCCCGGCAAAGTCTTTCTGAATAATGATTGAATTCCGAATCAGACTTATCTTCAGTATTTTTTACCGATTCATATTTATTCTTACCTTCGGTATCTCCGGCGCCTCCCTCGCTATATCTCGGTCCTACCATCCCCACATCGATAGTATATACATCAACTCCGTTTTTCTCAGCAAAGATTGCCGTGGTTGTTTTCCCCTTTACAAAGCTGTCTGCCACCTTTCTCGTTACAGAACTATCAGTCTGTGTCACCCCTTCTTTCACACAGCCATGATCTCCGCATAACACAACCAGAGCCCTTTTATCGATGGAAGGCTCAAGTGTTTTCTGTATCCCGCAAAGCTTCACAACATGTTTTTCCAACACCCCGAGACTGTCTATAGGCTTACCGATATTGTCCCACTTTAACTGTGCAAGCCTTTCGATGCGATACCTCTCACAGCACTTCAGGTAGTTAAATATCGCCTGCGGATTACTGTAGTAGTAGAAATGCGGCCATCCACAGCACATACTCTTTCCGTAAAATACACCCTCGTACGTTCCGGTATTTCTCACGCTATCATTATTGAATTTCATTTTGTGATTTGAGCCTGTTTCATATCTTACAACCTTTTCTGAAGCTGTTTTATATCCTGCCGCTTTTGGCTTTGTCAGTATAAATCCGTCACCGTTAAACTCACAGTCAAATCTATGGAACTCATGCCCTTTCAGAACCGTTCCTGCCGGGCCAAACAAGCCGGCACTTTTGGTCTCCGCAGAAACATATCCAAATCTCACAAGTCTTTCCCTTTTGACTGCGTTCCCGGAAAAGACTCCGCACATTTGAAAGCTGTTTTTTCTATCGAGTGTACGTTCGCAAATCAGTTCTTCTCTCGCAGCATTATCATTTATCTTTTTTACATCATTTATCTTACTTTCATCAGATTTATTTTTCGTAAATTTTTCCACACTAACTTTAGAAACAGCATCATTTCCTTCAGATTCGCCGGCAATCACGTTGTCTTGGGGAACACTTACCGAGGCATTGAGATACATATATCCGCCGCACTCTGCGATTATAGGGATTCCGGATTTTATGAGTCCTGAAATTTCTGTACGGACAGAAACATTAGCCTCCAGTGCACTTCCGTATAGCTCAGGATACCCGCCTCCGATGATGATGCCGTCGATATCTTCCGGAAGCTTTTCATCGTGCAGTGGGCTGAATGTCACAAGCTCTGCCCCCATCTTTTCCAGAAGTTCTCTGTTTTCCTGATAATAAAAGTTGAAGGCCTCGTCCTCGGCGATTCCTATTCTGACTCTGTTTTTCAGTTTGTAAACGGAGATATCCGGAATACAGCTTTCTGGTTCATTGATACCCTCTTCTGAAACTTTCATAGTCCTTGAATCACCCGAGGTATAAACCGGCGCAGATTTATATTCACTTCTGTTTGCCTCTTCGGAAATATCCCTTATATCTTTTTCACATTTACCCTGTGCTGATTTAGAGAAATCCTCCTTATGATTCAAGTTCGATGCTACAACAGCTTCTCCTGATATACATGTCTCTGCAAGTTCCAGAATTCCATCAATATCTACTGTCTTCTCAAGCTGCTCTGAAACAGTCTCTGCCCACCTGCTGAAACTCTCCATATCTTCAGGCTCTATAAGTCCCAGATGCCGTGACGGAACCTGCATCTCCGGCATATCCGGAAGGTAACCCAGTACCTTTAGCTCAGGACACGCTTCCTCGATTACACCTTTTAATCTTTCATAAAAAACAGGAGAAACTCTGTTTAATATCACTCCTCTGATTACGGAAGTATTTCTGCGGTTTTGCTCTGTCACTGAATCCTCAGAAGTTTTTTCTGAATCATCCTTACTATATTTTTCATCATCTCTCAGTGTCTCTCTACCGGAAAACCTCTCTTCTCTGATTACTTTTTCATCAGTTCCGCCTAACCCGATATGGTCAGCAAAATCCAGCATTCCCCTGATAAGTGCAGCAACAGAAACACTTGCCCCCTTGCAATCCATGACAAGTATCGCAGGGCTTCCGATTATATCCGTAATCTCCCATGTGGAGCCTTCAGCCGACACACCTCCGAGCCCATCATAGTATCCCATAACTCCTTCAATAACAGAAACATCTGCATTTCCGGCTCTTTCCGCATAAAGCCTCCTGAGCATTTCCCCTGATACAAAAAAACTGTCCAGGTTTCCGGAAGGCACCCCCAGAACTTCTCTATGAAACATAGGATCAATGTAGTCAGGCCCGCACTTAAAGCTCTGAACCTTAAGTCCTCTTTTCTTCAGCACAGAAATAAGACCACATGTTACTGTGGTCTTACCTGATCCGCTCTTATCTGCTGCAATTACAATGCTGTACTTCATATATTCTCCGTAACATCTTTATACGCATTTAATCAGACACAAACATTACCTTATCATAAAGTATAAATGTATCAGCCCTCTTTTATCAGAAGCTCCTTGCCTTCAAACGCAAAAGCAAACTTCTTTATCTTTTCCTTATCATAACCTGCGCTCAGAAGC
>JAGAXP010000082.1 GCA_017940955.1 Oribacterium sp. | reverse complement strand
TTAGCCCCCTCGCCAAGTCAGATTTTTCATAAAGAAAATATCTGACATTGCTGCCCAAGATTTGTTTTTTAATCTTGGGAGCCGCGCGGCTTTGAGCGCAAAAAAAGAATCCATAAGGATTCTTTCTTTGTTAGGGCCTAGTGGTTCTTAGGGGGTCTGTCTTAGATTTTTCCGACGAAGCGACTCGCATTCAACCGGATGCCCGACCGCCAGGCCCTGCTTGTGCACCGGCTGAACTGTTGCCAGCAGACTCTCCTCCGCAAAAAAATAAAATTCCGGGAAATCTTGCACTTAAAAGTTGATTTTAGTAAAATAATTGTAATTATGTGTAGTAGAAGAAGATACTACATCTTTCATTCAGATAGGAGTTACTATGATATCAAATCAGGTCTTACAGAGCACGATTGACTCACTTAAAGGCATTACAAGAGTTGATATTGCTATCGCTGATATTGATGGCAAAATTCTTGCTTCAACTTTCTCAGATGATCAGTATACAGAGGCCATGGTTTCTTCCTTTGCAGAGTCTCAGGCAGACAGCCAGGCCGTGGGAGGATACCAGTTCTTCAAGATTTTTGATGAACATCAGCTTGAATATGTTCTTATAGCAAAGGGCGACACCGATGATGTTTATATGGTAGGCAAGCTTGCAGCTTTCCAGATCCAGACACTTCTCGTTGCCTATAAGGAGAAGTTCGATAAGGACAACTTTGTAAAGAACCTTCTTCTCGATAACCTTCTTCTGGTTGACATTTATAACCGCGCAAAGAAACTCCACATCGATATCGGTGTAAAGCGCGTGGTTTACATCATTGAGACAGACAAGGGCACCAACGATTCCGGCGCACTTGATGCATTAAAAACACTTTTCGCTACAAAAACAAAGGACTTCGTAACTGCTGTAGATGAAAAGAATGTTATCGTTGTTAAGGAAGTGAAGCCCAATGAATCCGCCGAAGAGATCTATCATGTAGGAGAAACAATCCTCGACATGCTGGAGACAGAGGCTATGATTCAGGCTCGTGTAAGCTTCGGTACCATTGTTAACGAAATTAAGGATGTATCAAAGTCATACAAAGAAGCGAAGATGGCACTTGAGGTCGGTAAGATTTTCTATGAAGACAGAAACATCATTGCCTATAACCGTCTGGGTATCGGACGTCTGATCTATCAGCTCCCGCTGCCTCTTTGCAAGATGTTCATCAAGGAAATCTTTACAAGCATTTCTCCGGATGAGTTTGACGAGGAAACCCTCACAACCATCAACAAGTTCTTTGAGAACAACCTTAATGTTTCAGAGACTTCAAGACAGCTTTATATCCATAGAAACACTCTGGTTTACAGACTGGACAAGCTTCAGCGCTCCACCGGTCTTGACCTGAGAGTATTTGACGATGCCATAACCTTCAAGATCGCACTTATGGTAGTTAAATACATGAAGTATATGGAGTCCATAAACTACTGATTTTAAAAATAGTAAGAAAATCAAAAGATAAAAGCCGGTTATTGGTGTTTACACAATAGCCGGCTTTTTCTTATGATATAGGTACACTTTAAAAATCGAAACAGAAAGAATCCCTTTAAATGATAGAATTCACTAATGTTACAAAAACTTATAAGACCGGCGTCACTGCACTGAACAATATAAACCTCAGGATACAGGATGGTGAATTTTGCTTTATTGTCGGACGAAGCGGTTCCGGCAAATCAACATTGGTCCGCCTCCTCACCAAGGAATTGGATCCCAACGAGGGCTCAATCCTTGTTAATGATATCGACCTCACACATCTTCGCAGACGTCACATACCTAAGTACCGCAGACGTCTCGGAGTGGTTTTTCAGGACTTCAGACTTCTGGAAGACCGGACAGTATATGAAAACATCGCCTTTGCCCAGCTCATCATCGGTAAGTCCAATGCTGAGATAGATGAAAATGTTTCAAAGATTATGAAGCTCACCGGATTAAGCTCCAAGGGCAGTTCGTATCCAAGACAGCTTAGCGGAGGAGAGCAGCAGCGTACAGCCATTGCAAGAGCTCTCGTAAACCGCCCTGAGATTCTCATTGCCGATGAACCAACAGGAAACCTCGACCATGAAAACGCGCAGGAGATCATGAGTCTTCTTGAACGTATAAATGCCCAGGGAACAACCGTAATCGTCATCACCCACGACCGTGAAATGGTGAATCGCATGAAAAAGCGCACCGTCCGTATGTCACTGGGGGAGATAATTTCGGATACTGTTCCTGAGGAGTTTGGAAGCACCGGGAAAAACACCGGAGTTTCTGCAGGCACAGTCCAAAACACCGAGAAAAACGCAGAAACTTCCGCTTCCACAGCTCAAAACACCGAGAAAAATTCAGCAGGTTCCGCTTCCGCAGCCCGGAATACCGAGATCAATGCTGATACAAGTTCAGACGGTGATACAAAAAAAGCCGGTGAACCAATGTCTGAAAGCAGCTTAGCAGTAAGAATCGAAACATCTACCGAAGAAAATTACGGGGAAGACAACTACGAAAATGATTACGAAGAAGATACTTTCGAAGAAAATGATGATTCTTCCGAGGATGATTTCGATGAGAGTTATGAAGAAGCTGAAAAAGGAAATTGGGAAGACGATTGGGACGAAGACTGGACGGAACCTGAGCCTCCCGAAACGACTGATGACTCTGTAACCGAATCACTTGAAGTACCTGATAGCAAGGCCGGGAAGGCTCTTCAGCGCTCTGAAGAACCGAAGCGACACCTGCCTGAAGCCAAACCCGGACCGGCAGAAAAGCCCCGCCGCGGTCTGAAGGGCTCACACCGCCCACATCACAGAATCGGAAAGGAGGATGCATAAATGATGAAACCAAATGCCTGGGGCTACTGCATCCGCTCCGGTTTTAAAAACATAGGTCACAACCTGCTTTTTTCGGCAGCCTCAACGGCTACCATAGCCGCCTGCATTTTTCTGTTCTGCCTTTTCTTTGCCATCGTTTCCAATGTTCAGAACATGGCAAAAAATGCGGAAACCACAGTAGGCATCACCGTCTTTTTTAATGATGATGCATCTCCCGAAACGGTTCAGTCCGTGGGACAGGCCATCATCGAAAGAGAAGAGGTAAAAAGTGCACATTATACTTCTGCCGAAGATGCATGGGCAGAATTCAAGTCAGATTATTTTGCCAACAACGAACTGCTGGCTCAGGCATTTGCCGAGGATAATCCTCTTGCAGGTTCCCAAAGCTATGAGCTGTTCCTTAATGACATCGAGGATCAAAAGGCCATAGTTGACTGGCTATACACTTTTGATTCAGTGAGACAGGTTAACTTCTCCAATGCAGCCGTAAAGGGACTGAGCACCGTAAACAATATCATTTCCTCCCTGAGCATCATCATCATAGGGATACTTTTAGCTGTGTCAGTATTTTTGATCTCCAATACCATCACAGTTGCGGCCCGGTTCCGCAGAAGAGAAAATGAGATCATGAAAATAATCGGAGCCACCAACTTTATGATCCGTCTGCCTTTCCTTGTGGAAGGTGTGGTGCTTGGATTTGTCGGGTCTGTCATTCCTTTGATAGGAATATACTTTATTTATGAAAAAGCCGTTACTTATGTGAATGCTCACTTCTTAAGCATAAGCACACTTTTTGCCCCCATCCCAATCACAACGATCTTCCCTATGATGGTAATCGTTGCTCTGGGTCTCGGCGTGGGCGTAGGCTTCATAGTTTCATTTTTCACCATAAGAAAGTCCTTGAGGGTATGAGAAAAAATCACTTTAGAAAAATACAGCTTCTGCCGTTTGTCATGGCACTGTCTCTCTGTTTCACCGCCACACCTAACCTTGCGGCAGAAAAAGAAAAGCAGTCCATAAACAACTCAAAGCAGAAAATCGATGAGAATAAAGCGAAAATAGATACCTTGGAAGCTGAGCAGAAAAAGGTCAATGAAAAGATCAAGGATCTCGAATCCCTGAAGTCCGATACCGCCGCTTATATCAAAGCCCTGGATCAGAACATGACCGAGGTAACCAATGAGCTTGTCACCATCAACAATTACATTACACAAAAGCAGCTGGATATACAGTTCACACAGGATCAGCTTGCAAAGGCAACCCAGACCGAATCAGACCAGTATGCCAGTATGAAGCTCCGCATCAAATTCATGTATGAAAAGGGCGACACCAATTTCATTGACATGATCCTGAACGCAAAGAGCTGGTCAGACCTTCTTAATAAAGCAGAGTACATCAGCAAGATAACAAAGTACGACAGGGATAAACTTGCAGAATATGAATCCACCCGTCAGCTGGTAAACGACACCCAGACTCAGCTTCAGGCAGAAAACGCCCAGCTTCTGGATCTTCAAAATCAGGAGGTTGCAAAGCAGCAGAGTCTCCAGGCACTTCTGGACCAGAAAAATCAGGAACTGGCCGCCTACAAGAAAAAAATCTCAAGTGCTCAAAGCGAGATTGCAAGTCAGCAAAGTAAGATAGATGACCTCTATGAGGATATCAGTGCCCAGGAGGCCAATATCGAGGCCATGGAGCGTGAGATAGAGCGTCAGGAAGAGGAAGCCCGCAAGAAGGCCGAAGAAGAGGCCCGCAGAAAAGCTGAGGCAGAAGGAAAGGATCCGAACAGCGCAAAATCGGATTACAAAGCAAGGACCATGACCGGTGGATTCACCTGGCCCGTTCCAAGCAGCGGCAGGATCTCCAGCGGTTTCGGCGACAGAGAATCCCCCACGGAGGGTGCCAGCTCCAACCATAAAGGCATTGACATCGCAGCACCAACCGGTTCCAATGTCATCGCTTCGGCAGCAGGCACGGTAGTTATCGCAACTTATTCCGCAAGTGCCGGAAATTACGTCATGATAAGTCACGGAAGCGGTACCTACACTGTTTATATGCACATGTCCCGTCTCAATGTTTCGGAAGGAGATGAAGTGTCCCAGGGCGAGAGCATCGGAGCTGTCGGCTCGACAGGCTACTCAACCGGACCCCATCTGCACTTCGGAATACGTAAAAACGGTTCCTATGTAAATCCGGAGAATTATCTGTGATAAATAAAACTCCCACTTGTGCAGTCGCAAGTGGGAGCTTTTTTAACTCAAAATAGAAACAGTTCATCCTATGGTTCCCGGGAACCGCCCGGCTCAACTGTTACCAAACATATTTCCACCAAACAACTTTATAAAATTTTCCTTTGAATAAAAGGCCAAGTCAACATATAATAACTTTTATGCAAAACGATAATAATAATTTAAATCAAACAGACAATCAAAACGAAACCACACAGAAACCCGAAAAGCCGAAAAATCATTTATTTGGAAATTTCGATTTTGTTTACGGCTTCCTCCTTGGACTTTTTATCATGTTCACCATAGGAGGCAGTACTTTCTATGTGTATTATTTCGGCATCCCGCCTTTTATCAATGATTACATCAATCACAGAGGCTCGGGTAATGCTTACCTTTCTCTGGCGAGTGCTTCAGAACTTCAGGCCGGTGATAAAGGTACGGTTTCGGAGAACCATTCCACAGGTGAAACAGCCTCTTCCGAAGGCGGCACTTCAACCATTGTAGATGGTTCTATCGATATGGCGGCTCTCACCAGAAAGCTTGGCATTCTCCAGACTCTTATCGATCAGAATTATCTTTTCCCTGAGGATCCCGGAAAAGCCGAAACCTACATCTATAAAGGTCTTCTTGCCTCACTTACAGACGAGGATCCTTATGCACACTACTATAGTGTGGAGGAGATGAACGACAGGAAATCCAAGCAGCAGGGAACCTACTACGGAATAGGTGCCATAGTTCATCAGATGGAGGATACCAATGAGTGCATCGTTATAGAAGTATATCCCGGAAGCCCTGCCGAAAATGCAGGAATGCAGATCGGGGATATACTTTACAAGGTTAACGGCATAGACATTTCCGACATGTCCCTTTCCTATGTGGTTCAGAATATGATCCAGGGTGATAAAGGCACCTCTCTCGAATGCGTTGTAAAGAGAGGGGATAGGGAAGTCTCCATGCGTATCATAAGAGGCGATGTAGAAGTTCCTAAGGTAACAAGCGGTACTCTGTCACGACTTGGTATAGCTATACCGGATTCTGTTCTTTCAGCTTCCGGAACCACAGGTCTTTCAGGAGACGATATAGGCTATATATCCTTCGGTAATTTCTACGGCACAGAAGGAAAACAGACTAAAGCAGCACTGGACAAGCTTATCAACGAAGATCACATAAAAGCTCTTATCATTGACCTGAGAGGCAATACCGGCGGAGACATTGAGATTGCTTCATCGCTCCTTGACTATATACTTCCGGATAACCTGACAACCTTCACAGAAGGAAACAAGGAGTTCCAGCAGGGAAAGACACTTTTTGCCTATACAAGAAACAAAAACGGAAAGGGGCAGGAGTGGTATGCAGGCGACGGTCACGAGATAAATATCCCTATCATAGTTTTACAGAACCAGAATTCAGCTTCTGCTGCAGAGCTTTTCTCAGGATGCCTTCATGACTACGGTTTCGCAAAGGTTGTCGGTACCACCTCTTACGGCAAAGGCATAGTTCAGACAGTGACTACACTTGCCGACGGTTCTGCCGTTGAGTTCACAACCCATTACTACTACATACCATCAGGGCTCAACATTCATAAGGTAGGTATAGTTCCTGACATAGAGATCCAGCTTGGCAGCACCGCAGATGAGTATATGATTTCCCTGGAGGATGACCTTCAGATGCAAAAGGCCATCGAAATACTGGTAACCGGCAATTGATACAAAAACACAAATATAGTTCCTGAATCCGGGATTGCCATCCGATCAGAAAACCATGCGTAGTTTGGGCTGCCGGAAAAGGCGGCGGAATGGAGATAAAAAATGAGAATAGGTACAGGCTATGATGTTCACAAACTGGTTCCCGGAAGAAAGCTTATCCTCGGCGGAGTAACAGTGCCTTACGAGCTGGGACTTGACGGTCATAGCGATGCAGACGTTATCGTTCACGCCATCATGGACGCACTTTTAGGTGCTGCTGCACTGGGGGATATCGGTCAGCATTTTCCTGACAACGACCCTGAATATAAAGGTGCAGATTCCATTGAGCTTTTGAAGGAAGTGGGAAATATCCTCAGGAAAGAAGGGTATAAGGTAGGAAACATCGACTCCACTATCATTGCACAAAGACCAAAGCTCATGACCTTCCTTCCTGAAATGAGGAAGAATGTTGCGGCCGCTTTAGGCATCGACGTAAATCAGGTTTCCATAAAAGCCACCACAGAAGAGCATCTCGGCTTCACCGGAAGAGGTGAAGGCATCAGTTCACAGGCAGTGGCGCTGATAGAAAGCGTGTAAAAGCAACAGTTCAGCAGGTGATAAGGATGTAAGAGCTTGAAGGCATCCATTTATAAACGTAAAACAAAGGCTTTGAATAATCAAAATAGTCCCCCTTAGAACCACTTGGTACTTTTTTCCTTGTTCCCCTCGCCAAGTCAGAGTTTTCATAAAGAAAACTCTGACTCTGCCCACGATTTGTTTTTTAATCGTGGGAGCCGTGCGGCTTTGAGCGGTTAAAAAAAGAATCCCGCTTGGGATTCTTTTTCTTTGCAGAGGGCCTGGTGGTTCTTAGGGGGACTATTTTAGTTTTTTCCGCCGAATGCGACCCGTTTATAAATGGATGCCTTCAAGCTCTGGAATTCTTATCACCTGCTGAACTGCCACTTACTATATTCTCAGCTTCAATTTCTGTGGGATACAGTTCAATGTAAAATCCTTCTGCTTTCCGATGGACTCGCCGTCCACGTGGGCGGGGAGAGCCTCTGTCATGTGGATCTCTGCCGACTTGCAGCGGTAGAGATGTACCCCTGTGCGGGTCACATGAAGTCCGAAAATGCTTGAAAACAGAATGATATACCAGCGCCACTTCTGTTTGGTGCTGACTATGCACACATCAAGCCAGCCATCATTGCCGCTGGCACCGGGACACACCATGTATCCGCCGTCATAAGGATGAACGTGGCAGGAAATGAACAAAACATTGTTAAACTCATGCTTCTTTCCATCCAGGATAACATAACCTTTTGTGGGCCTGGTTCTGAAAAGCTCCCTGATGACCGTCCTCACATAATTGAATCTCTGTATCAGGTCAACTTTTTTCTTCTGCTTTTCACAAGCACACTTTTCATCATAAAGATCCAAAAAGATGGCTGCATCGAGTCCTATTCCGGAACTGACGGCAAACCTTCTGTTCATAGAAGGGCAGTTCAGCACCCCGTAATCCAGAAGCACCTCATCCGAGTCACTGAAAAGTCTCTTTAACTGCGCTTTCAGGTTATATTTTCTCCGGAAAGAACGGGCAACATCATTGTCTGAGTTTGTGGGGATATAGGCGAGGGAAATATTATCCCCATCCATATTTACTCCGTCTACAACCTCGTTGAAAGTTCCCTCACCGCCTATAACGGTAATGGTTTTTGTTTCTCGACCATCTTCTGATAATTTATGTGCATAATCCCGGGCGTCACCGGATTTTTCTGTTATATAAGCCTCATATTTTTCGGCATTGTCAGTCTTATTAAGATATCTGAGAACCTTATCCCAGATAATACGTCCACGACCATTGGTGGCCGCCGGATTTACAATAAAATAATACATTTGTCCTCCAAGCTGTAACTAACAGAGAGTATAGCATCGAAAAATCTGTTCATGTATAAAAAGACTATTAAATAAGTCGAAATTGAAACTTCAGCCGGACATCATAAAAAATCCTCTGATTAGACACAAATTGAACACAGAAAGTAAGTATGATACACATTATCAAATGAAAATCAATCAAACTGTTCTCCCGGGTTTCACGAAATCCGGGAGGGGCAGTAAGATCAACATACAGTAACATTCATATAACCAGGAGGGAAAAATGAAACGAGTAGCGGGAATCATTGCAGGAGCTCTTTTATTCGGCG
This sequence comes from Oribacterium sp., assembly GCA_017940955.1. The sequence continues at coordinate 6,531 of JAGAXP010000082.1, read as the reverse complement.
TTGTGGCCGGCGCTTCTATGGTAGGAGTAAATATTGCCGCGCAGCAGGCAGGAATCGCCTATCAGAAATCTGCCAATGTTATCACCGAAACGGCTCCGGCTGCAGAGGAGAAAACAGAAAAAACCGAAAAGCCGGCAGAAACAGAAGCCTCACCGGTAACCGAAAGCACACCGTCCACTGTTCAGCAGGCACCGGTCAGTTCATCAGTTACCAGCGTAACAGAGGTGGCAAAGAATGCCATGCCTTCAGTCGTTGCCATCACAAATATGGTCAAGTATCGCCAGAATGGCTACTCTATATTCGGAAACTATCAGAATTTTGAAACCGAAGTACCCGCCAGCGGTTCAGGTGTGATCGTGCAGAAAACAGACACCGAGCTTCTCATTCTTACAAACAATCACGTAATCGAGTCCTCAGAGTCCCTTTCTGTAACCTTTATAGATGACGAATCGGTTGATGCTGTTGTCAAAGGATCAGATGCTGCTGCAGACCTGGCCCTTATCGCCATAAAGCTTGAGAACATCCCTACGAAGACCATGGAAGCCATTTCCATCGCAACTCTCGGAGACAGTGATGCTCTGGAAGTAGGAGATCAGGTAGTGGCTATCGGTAATGCTCTCGGCTATGGTCAGTCGGTTACCACAGGTATCATCTCAGCAAAGAACAGAGACGTTGCCACAAGCAAGGGAACTTCCTCAGGTCTTCTCCAGACAGATGCTGCCATTAACCCGGGTAATTCCGGCGGAGCTCTTCTCAACATGAAGGGTGAGGTTATAGGCATTAACGTTGCAAAGTACACCTCAACATCTATAGAAGGTATGGGTTACTCCATTCCATCCTCAAAGGCAAAGAAGATAGTTGAATCACTGTCTACCCTTGAGACACGTGAGGAGATTCCCGAATCCGAGAGAGGCTACCTCGGCGTTATGGTAAAGAACATTGACGCTCAGACAGCCGAAAGCTTCGGAATGCCTCAGGGTGTATTTATCTACAAGTTCATCGAAGGCTCAACAGCTAAGAATGAGGGTCTTCACGAGAAAGACATTATCACCGCAATGAATGGTCAGGGCGTAACAAACTTCACGGATCTTTCTTCGATACTTTCAAAGTACCGTGTAGGCGAAACCGTAACTCTCACAGTTCAGAGGCCTAACGGCGATAAGTATGATGAGATCAATGTTGACGTTGTGCTGGGACAGTCACCATCAAATAATACTTCCTCCAACGAACAGAAGGAGAGCATCGATCCTTTCTCAAGAAACAACGGTGAGTCAGGAAATGATGGTAACAACGGCGGAAATAACAATGACAACAATCAGGATTCTCAGGATTCCAGAAGATTCTCCATCGACGCCGATGAGTTCTGGAAAACATTTGAAGATTTCTTCAACCAGTATCAGAGATAATTAATACGCCAAAGCCGGTGACATCCATTGAAAAACGGGTCACTGTGGCGGAAGAATCTAAAGCAAACCTCAGAGTCTCATCTATGCGCAGAAACATAGGTGAGGCTCTATTTATTTGAATGAATGATCCGGGCGGTTTGCACTCGGTGTGACAGTTCAGCCGGGTCACAAGCAGGATCGGGCTGAACTGCTGCCACTCGATTGGTATAAAGGTTTCATAACACGCATATCATATTGACGCAAAACCGGTTAAAGACTACAATAAACTTCATGTAGTCTGTGGGCAGCTTCGCTTTTAAGGCGTAAAACAGGACCCTCAGACAAAGGAGATATTATGAAGATTTTTAATTCCATGTCACGCATGAAGGAAGAGTTTAAACCCATAGAGCCCGGCAAGATCCGTATGTATGTCTGCGGTCCTACGGTTTACAACTTTATTCATATCGGTAACGCACGTCCTATGATCGTCTTTGATACCTTCAGAAGATATATGGAGTATCAGGGCTATAAGGTGACCTACGTTTCCAACTACACAGATGTAGATGACAAGATCATAAAAGAGGCTAATGAAGAAGGCGTTGAGTGCTCCGACATTACCAAAAGATATATAGCGGAAGTTGAGAAGGACATGGCTGACCTCAATATAGAAGAGGCTATCCATCCCCGTGCCACAGAAGAAATTCAGGGCATGATCGACCTTATCGATACCCTGGTTAAGAAAGACAGTGCATACGTTGCAAAGGACGGAACTGTTTACTTCGATACCACAGCTTTTAAGGACTACGGCGAGCTCAGCCACAAAAACATTGATGAGCTTCAGTCAGGTTTCCGTGATCTGAAGGTTTCCGGCGAGGACGGCAAGAGAACTTCAACTGACTTCGTTCTCTGGAAGCCAAAGAAGATGGGAGAGCCGTACTGGAAGTCACCCTGGTGCGAAGGCCGTCCGGGCTGGCACACAGAGTGCTGCGTCATGGCCCCCAAGTACTGCGGCGGACGTCTGGACATCCATGCCGGCGGCGAGGACCTTATCTTCCCTCATCATGAGAATGAGATCGCCCAGTATGAAGTGGCTCACGGCGAAAAATTCGCAAATTACTGGATGCACAACGCATTTATAAACATTAACAATCAGAAGATGTCCAAGTCACTGGGCAATTTCTTTACTGTAAGAGACATTACTTCCCAGTATGATCCCCGTGTTCTCAGATTCTATATGCTGAGCGCACACTATCGTAATCCTCTTAACTTCTCAAGGGATCTTATGGATAGTGCAAAGACTTCTCTCGAGCGTATACAGACTGCTATCGAGCGTCTCCTGGAGCTTAGCGCAAAGTTAACCGGCAGCGACATGACCGCAGCCGAGCTTGAGACAGTAAAGAGCGTGGACGCACAGCAGGATATGTTCAATCAGAAGATGGACGATGATCTCAATACTGCCGATGCCATCACAGCCATCTTCGAGCTTGTGAAGATTGCCAATGTTTCTGTCACAGAAGAAAGCACCAAGGCATTTGCAGACTACGTACTTGAAAAGATCGAACTTCTTATGAGCGTTCTCGGAATCAAGACGGTTGTTGCAAAGGACGATCTCGATTCAGAGGTTGAGAAGCTCATCGAAGAGCGTCAGGCTGCACGTAAGGCAAAGGATTTTGCAAAGGCTGATGAAATAAGAGATAAGCTTCTCGAAATGGGCATCGTTCTCAAGGATACCCGTGAAGGCGTGAAGTGGAGCAGAGCATGATGCCCATGACAGAATCATTTATCAAACTTTACAAGGAAAAACTTGATCTTAAGGCGGTGGATGTCCAAACAACTTCACCGCTTATTCTTGCATATATCGGGGACTGCATCTATGATTTTGCGGTCAGAGAGTATGTGGTCACCCATTTCCCGGGTTCCATCAATGCCATTAACCGGAAGAAAACCGAATTTGTATGTGCCCATGCCCAATCGGAGATCATGGGCTTCATAATCGCAAAGGAAATACTGACTCCCGAAGAAATGTCTGTCTACAGACGGGGCCGTAACCAGAAGTCCGTGACCCACAGTAAAAACAGCTCCATCCAGGAGTACCGCCGTGCCACAGGCTTTGAAGCCCTCATAGGGTATCTTTACCTGACAGAGCGGTATGAGCGCCTTCTGGAGATAGAAGCCCTGGGTATCCATCATCTCCGGGAATTGCATGACAAATATGGGAAGATAAAGCATGAGGAAAGGCCAGAAATTTCCGAGCCTGATAGTTTTCCAGACCTTAAGGAAATGACCTCAGGGGAATAATCTTAGATGTGTTGGTCTGTGACTTCTAATGAGTATCAGTGGGCAGAAAAGCTGTGCTGCATATGAAAACGGTTCATCTATCTGCATTTACTGGTCAGTGTTTGATTATTTGATTATTGAAAGGTCTATATATGAGAGACGAACAATTTACCATCATTGGCCGAAATCCGGTTATCGAAGCCTTCCGTGCCGGAAAGGCAGTTGACCGCCTTTTCCTGCAGGATGGTGTACATGACGGTCCTGTTTCCACCATCATAAGAGAAGCAAAGAAGGCCGGTATCAAGCCGGAATTCGTTAAAAAAGAGAGACTTGATGAGATTGCAGGTCAGGGATCACATCAGGGCGCTATCGCGTACCTGGCAGCTTTCCACTACAGCACAGTGGAGGAGATTCTGGACTATGCACGGGAGAAAAACGAGAGCCCCTTCATTTTTATCCTGGACGGAATAGAAGACCCTCACAATCTCGGTGCCATGATCCGTACGGCTAATCTTGCAGGTGCTCACGGTGTCATCATTCGCGAAAGACGGGCTGTGGGGCTCACCTCAACAGTCGCCAAAACTTCAGCAGGCGCACTGGAATACACCAGGGTTGCAAAGGTTACCAATATCGTAAAGACCATTGAGGATCTGAAAAAGGAAGGACTCTGGTTAGTATGTGCCGATATGGGTGGTGAAACCATGTATAAGTTGAATTTAAAGGGTGCCATCGGTCTCGTTATCGGAAATGAAGGAGAGGGCGTATCACGACTCGTTAAGGAGAAGTGCGATATGGTTGCCTCCATTCCTATGTTCGGAAACATTGATTCACTCAATGCTTCTGTGGCCTGCGGTGTTCTGGCCTATGAGATCGTGCGGCAGAGACTTAACGGATAAGGTATAAGATACCAAGCATAATAGGAGCTATAAAAGCCGGGTATGTTGCCCGGCTTTTATTTTGCGGAAAAAAAAGGTATTCTAGGGGAGACATTTATTTTATTCCGGAGAATTTACGGAAACTCTCCGGCAGTTAACAGCGGAAAGTGATTTATCATGGAAATATCAGGTAAAACAAAAATGATCTGCCTTCTGGGCAGCCCTGTATCACACAGCCTTTCACCGGCCATGCACAACGAAGGCTTCAAACAGCTTGACCTTGATTACTGCTACCTTGCCTTTGACGTAAAAGAGGGGGAGCTTCGCGGAGTACTTGACAGCTTCAGGAAAATGGGAGTGAGAGGCTTCAATCTCACCATGCCCCTTAAGACAGAGGCGGTAGGTCTTTGTGACCGGCTCAGCCCGGCGGCAAAGATTGCGGAAAGCGTAAATACCGTGGTTATCGAGGATGACGGAACCGTCACCGGCCACACCACCGACGGAATCGGCTTCACGGAGTCAGCGCGACAGGCCGGGGTTGATTACATTGGCAAAAAAGTTACTATCCTCGGAACTGGCGGTGCGGGTATAGCCGTGCTCACCCAGCTGGCTTTGGATGGCGCTAAGGAGATTTCTGTTTTTGAACGTTCCGGCAGCCGGTTTAAGGAAAGAACTGCGGCAACCATCAAAAAGATACATGAATCCACCTCCTGCAAGGTCTCTGTTTTTGATTACGACGATGAGGTAATGAAGCGGGAAATCTCCGAATCCGTTCTTCTCATCAATGCCACAAACGTTGGCATGGCACCAAACCCGGAGGGAAATCTCATAAAGGACGCTTCGTGGCTTACTGAAAGAGCCGCCGGAATGAACGAGAAACTGACAGTTTCCGATGTCATTTACAATCCGCGAAAAACAAAGCTTCTTGAAATGGCAGAAGAGTGCGGACTCAATGCCTTTAATGGTATGTATATGCTGCTTTATCAGGGGGCTGCCGCCTTCGAACTCTGGACCGGAAAGAAGATGCCTGTGGAGATTGTGAAAGAAAAATACTTTGATATATGACTTAGGCGAGGGAAACTATTAGTAACAGCTCCACCAAGGCATGACTATAATATTGTTGCCTTAGGATTGACTGCATTCTCGAAAAACAGCAAAGGAAGTCAACCGGAGAAAAGGGATCATCTTTAAAATCTAAATTAACTTTGATTTTTATTAAATATGTTGATTGAACGATTACAACTTTTACACTAATCTTTCTTCATTAAGCATGATTTTATCTAAAACAGGAGGAAACCAAAGTGACAAACCCTCAGACCCTCGAAAAACTGAAAAAAAAGAACATCGCTCTCATAGGCTTTATGGGGGCAGGCAAGTCAACAGTTTCCACATACCTTAAGGATATGCTGGACATGAGGGAAGTGGACACTGATGCCGAAATTGTCCGTCGTGAAGGCATGCCAATAAAGGAAATCTTCGAAAAGCACGGCGAGGACTACTTCAGAAAATGTGAGAGTGAGGTCATCCTTGACCTCCAGAAATCAAGCGGCATCATCATTTCCTGCGGAGGCGGAGCGGTTCTTCGTGAAGAAAACGTCACAAACCTGAAAAAAGGAAGCATCATAGTTCTTCTTACCGCAACCCCCGAAACCACCCTCGAAAGAGTTAAGGATTCCGGTGTGCGCCCCATCCTTAACGGCAACATGAATGTTGAATTCATCCGAAGCCTCCAGGAGAAGAGAAACGCGAAATACGAGGCTGCTGCCGATATCATCATCGCAACCGACGGAAAAACAGTTCAGGAAATCTGCGAAGAACTGGTACAGGCTGTTGTGTATTCCTGACGATCCAGCCGGCAATGGTTCGCGAAGACCGTGGTCGGCTCTTTTCCCCACCATCCGGAGTTATTGGAACCACTAATTGACCTTAAAACTCAGAATTCAGAATATAAGTCAATGTAACCTGCCATTCAGAATGACCCAAATCCTGATTAC
>JAGAXP010000081.1 GCA_017940955.1 Oribacterium sp. | reverse complement strand
TTTTCTGTATTCGGTAGGTGTCATTCCGGTTTCTTTACGGAACAGTTTCACAAAGTAATTGCTGTCCGGAATCCCCACAGTTTCGCTTATTTCTTGAATGCTTTTGCCTGTGCCTGAAAGAAGGGTGCAGGCTTTTTTGATCCTTATAGATCTGAGATAACTCATGGGACTTGTCCCGGTTTCTTTTTTGAATACAGACATAAAGTGACTTTTGGATATTGCGAGTTCACTTGTGATATCCTCGATGGTTATGTCATTTTTGAAATTGCTGGTCAGGAAGAAAATGGCATTTGTAACCACAGCACTGTGAGTCTCAGAATGGTGCTCCTTTATGGCATTGCAGAAATTCGTGACCATTTTTTCTTTGCTTGCAAGTATTTTCTCCAAGTGCCGTTCCCGGAAAACTTCTCTGGTATTTTGCCCTGATATTTTATCAATGATATAAGCCGGAAGGCCTGTCTTCATGGCGGTTATTCTGAGGGTGGTTCTGGTGATGGCACAGCCTATGCGTTCATTTTCGATGGTAGAACCGAGCTCCTTCATGTATCTTACGTCACTTTGCATCCTATCGAGATATCTGAGAGCGGAACTGCTGTCACCATTTTCCACACTTCTGATAAACTCTTTTTCATTAGCATATCGCAGCTGCAGAAGATCAATTCCGGTCTTTTGTTCTTTTGCATGATCTTCGTATACATTTTCCATGGCAAATGTCTCCGGATCTCGCAGAGAGTAGTTTTCTTCGTGTCCGTATACGGTGTCCAGAAAACATCTCACTATGTGTTCGGCCCGTTCCTTACTTATATTAGGAAAATGCTCACGATATCTGAGATAATCCTCTACCTTCAGTTCTTTAATATCGTTGGAGTTGATGATATGTGCTGCATGCTTTCTTGTATGAATAAGGGAAGTAAAAGGTCCGAAAAGCATGAAGTTGTCCTCCAGCATAAAGACTATGATGGAAATCTGAAAAAGATCCGTGAGAAGATAAAGGGTATGAGATTCCGCACCGGAACGCATCGTCATGAGAGCATCAGGTGATAGAATAAGCTGTAAGTCATTAAGCATATTGTTGTGGCTGAATGCTTCTGCCTCAGAGAAATCATTAATAGTATAGAATCTGACCTGAAAAAGTTTTTGTATGAGTTTTATACAGGTTTCCATAGAAGCAGTTTGGGGTGAAGTTATCTCAGTTGAAGATGCCTCAGATGAAGCTATTGCTGATGAAGTTGTTTTAATTGCATGTGAATTATTTATCATATTTGTAGTAAAAAGTAATATCGTTCTAAAGCAAGGACTATAGTTCTATATTCATTATACGACTGATGGTATGATGATGCCAACATTTTAAAAAATGTTGGCATCATTATTCAGTAAATTCAGGAGGGGCTATGGAAGCGGCAATGCGGAAAGAATCGAAGATTGGTATGAAAGAAGGGGCTGGAGAGACTATGTCACAGGACAAGTACCAAAAATATATAAAGGAAAATGGCATTCACAATGTTCCTGTATGGAGAATCGTTGGATTTTCCGGAGCCAATATGGCGGTCAATCTGTACATGGGTCTTACTATGATCATGTCATTTTATCTCAATGGATATGTGGGTATGGCAGTTATACTTGCATCAAGTTTTTCAACTATAACAAGACTTTGGGATGGTGTAACTGATCCTATCGTTGGATTTTTTGTTGACAGATTTAAAGAAAAGGAAAACTTCGGTAAAACCAGACTGTGTCTTGTTATGGGAGGTCTGCTCCTTTTCATTAACAGCTTTCTCATGTTCAATGTAACCGACAGACTTCCGGAAGGAGCATTGAGGCCGGTTTTCTTTATATTCTTTACAGCCATTTACTACATAGGATATACATTCTTAAATATCTCAAACCATGTTGGTAATGTCTGCCTCACCAATGATCCGACCCAGAGACCGATACTTTCCATCGTTGGTACAGTACTGGTTCGTGTTATGAGAGCTGTGATGCAGATGGTAGTTGCGGGACTTGCCGTTAAATACGGCTCCATGAAGAGCGCGGAGCTTTTCCATGAGTACTGGCTGATCGTAGCAGTCATCGCTACCATCGGAATAGTTGTTGCTTACATTTCCATCGCACCAAAGGATGTACCTGCATTTTCAGAGACCAATTCCTCAGGAAAGAAAAATATCAGGTTTTCAGATTATCTTGATGTGTTAAAAAACAACAAGCCACTTCAGATGCTCATCGTTGCAAGAGCCACAGACCAGTTCTCAAATACCTGCAAGACAAGTGCAATCCTGCTTGTACTTTACGGCATTGTAGTTGGTAACTATGAGCTGTCAGGGGGCTGGACCCTCTACACTACCATCGTAGGGCTTCTGATGATGGCACTTGGTATCGGTGCAATCGGATCAAAGCTTGGCCTCAAGAAAGCCATGCAGATAGGCTCCTGGGGAGTAATCTTTTTCGATACCATCGCCATATTTATCTGGATGGTCATGGATCCGAAGACACTGAGTCTTCCGGGATTTGTTAATGGCTATGGCGAGGCATTCAGTGGCTTTACCGCATTTACAGTGGCACTTTTCCTTGTGACTGTTATAGGCGGTGGTTTCCAGATGATCACAAGCTCCATCATTCCTCCGATGATCGCGGACGTTAATGACTATGAAGCCTCAAGAACAGGAAAGTATATTCCGGGTATGGTCGGAACAGTTTTCTCATTTATGGATAAGCTGATCTCATCCTTTGGACCGACTTTTGTAGGTATCGGATTTGCGCTCATTGGTTTCAAGGAAGTATTTCCAGATCTCAATACTCCATACAGCCGGAGCCTCCTGCTGATCGCCATAGTTTTCTACTACGGCCTTGAGCTTTTGGGAGCAGTGTTTAATGTCATCGCCATGAAATATTACGACCTTACACCGGAGAAGATGAAGGCTGTAGAAGCCAGAATTGATGAAATGAGGAAAGAGAATGCATAAGATACAGATAAACGAAGGTTGGCAGTTTAATAAAATCCCTGATGGAAACATCAGGGATTTAAGTGGTTTGACAGGGGATTCAAAAGTTGTTTATAGCGATGTCATTTCGTCAGAGAGTGATGTCATGAACGCTCCGGGTGTAAGGGACTCAGTTGAAAATGCTGCTGTCGGAGAAAGAGAAAACGAAGCATTATCAGACATTAATGGAGCAGAGAGTTTTGTAACTGTCACACTTCCTCACACATGGTACAGGGATGATGACCCTTACAGGGGACTTGTGCTGTATCAAAAGACCATACAGATCGATCCTGACTGGAAACATGTTTTTGTGGACATTCCGGGGGCAGATCAGCATGCGGTTGTTCTGGCAGAGGATCGTAAGATAGGAGAGCACAGAGGTGCTTATGGAGCATTTCGCTGTGAGATACCTAAGGAGCTGCTCGGCAATAAAGAAATAAAGTTAAGGATATTTCTGACAAATGTTCATGACGAGGGTATCTCACCTCTTACAGGAGACTTCACTGTGTTCGGAGGACTATACAGGGGTGTTAATCTTCTGGTGACAGAACATGAAAGCTTTTTTGATCCGACCTATTACGGCACAAGTGGTGTGATATTAAGGACTGGCATTGATGGAAATACCGGCATTTTGAATGCGGAAATTCATGCCCGCACGGATAAAGAAGCTGAGATAGTTGCGGAAATCACAGATCCTTTCGGGACACTGCTCACTGATGTGAGATCAGAAGAAGTTGATTCAGAAAGTACCAACACTCACGCATCAGGCTCCATAAATTGCAGTATGGTCTTGACCTTCCGCATCTCTGATGTAATCCTGTGGAACGGAAAAACCGCTCCCAATCTATATAAGGTAAAGATGAAGTTTGTACGTGCGGGAGAAACTTTAGATGAGGTGGAGCTTGAGACCGGATTCAGAGATATTACCATAAATGCAGACAAGGGACTGTTCCTTAATGGTGAGCATATAAAGATAAACGGTGTTGCAAAGCATCAGGATTTCAAGGGCTGTTTCAATGCAGTGAGCCGGGAGAATATCGACAGGGATTTTGAACTCATCGACGAAATAGGTGCCAATTCCGTAAGGCTGTCACATTATCAGCATCCTCAGTATACCTATGAGACCGCAGACAAAAAGGGTTATCTCGTATGGGCTGAGATCCCTATGCTCAAAATGACGGACAGTGAAGAGCTGAAAGCTGATGCAGAGGAGCAGCTAAGGGAACTGATACTTCAGAATATCCATCATCCGTCTATCTACTGCTGGGGAATCCAGAATGAAATCGGCATGTTCCGGGATGCGGAGTTTATGCATGAAGAGCTGAAAAAAATGCAGCAGTTTTCCCATGAACTGGATCCGTCAAGATTTGTTACGGCTGCCAATCTTTATACAGTTAAGTTTAAGAGTAAGCTTAATTCTGTTACGGATATGATCGGCTACAATATTTACTTCGGATGGTACTATGGGGAAATGCAGGATTATCGGGATTATCTCGACAGATTCCATAGTGAGCGGCCGGAGATGCCTCTCGGTGTAAGTGAGTACGGTGTGGACGCAAACATCAGGTTGCACAGCGAGGTGCCGATGGTCAGAGATTACTCAGAGGAGTATCAGGCGCTCTATCATGAGACCGTTTATCCTATTTTCGAGAGCAGGGATTACCTGTACGGTAGTTACGTCTGGAATATGTTTGACTTCCATAGCGGACTCAGAAAAGAAGGCGGGCAGGAAAATATTAATGCCAAGGGCCTCGTGACCTATGACAGAAATGCCAGAAAGGATGCATTCTACTACTACAAAGCAAAGTGGTCTGAGGAAAAGTTTTTGCATATCTGTTCAAAGAGATTCGTGAACAGGGCAAAAGAGAGTATCGAGATCAAGGTTTATACCAATCTCAGCGATGCGGTGCTTTATGTTGATGAAAAGGAATTCGGCAGTGGTACGAATGATGGTAACGGCAGGATCGTATTTTCTGATGTACCTCTTCACGAAGGAGAAAACCGGATAAAGGTAGATGCGGAGGGGCTTACGGATGAGTGTGTTTTCGTCCGTGTAGATTCAGAGGATGAAAACTATCGTTTACCGGGAAACAATGCCGGACAGGCGGTAAAAAACTGGTTTCTTTCTGAGGATGATGTCGTAAGGGAAGGATATTTTTCCATAAAAGATACTGCCAATGATATCCTTGAAAATCCTGATGCGAGGGCAGTGCTTGAGAAATATCTGCCGGAACTTGTGAAGCTTATGACTGAAAAGGATGTGATCCCGCTGGGGCTTTCCATGCAGAGCATACTTAGCAGAGATATCCCGGAGGGTCTTGATCTAAAGGAACTTAACAGAGAGCTGAATCAGATAAAAAATGAGTTTTAATTGAGCCGGTTAGATGTGCATCTGTGTGTCAGATATTAAGAATCCTGCCGGCTCAACTATGTTGATGCCGGTAGGGGTGCTGTGTTCAACTTAAACAAGTATTTTTGCCAATGCTTCAATCTGTTCTTTTGTTGTGGCCCAGGAGGTGCAGAATCGGACTACCATGTTATCCTTATCATAGGGCTCCCAGGTACTGTATATTACTCCGGCAGCATCCAAAACAGAAAGGGTCTTTTTCGGCATGATGATAAACTGCTGATTGGTAGGAGAGTCTATGAAGAATCTGTAGCCTCTGTCGGTAAATACCTTCTTCAGTTCTTCAGCTCTTTCGATAGCGTTTCCCGCTATCTCAGTGTAAAGTCCGTCTGTAAATAATGCATCAAACTGTACGCCGTTTAATCTTCCCTTTGCGAGAAGCGCACCATGCTGCTTTATCATGGTGACCATCTGCCTGGGGGCATTTCCTCCGGGATATACAATTGCCTCTCCGCAGAGTGCACCAACCTTGGTGCCGCCGATATAAAAGACATCTGTAAGCCCGGCAATATCCTTTACAGTTACATCAGTGGTTTTGCTTGTTAAACCATAGCCAAGTCTTGCGCCGTCAAGGAAAAGGGGCAGATTCCACTTTTTACAGACCTCCGAAATGGCTTTAAGCTCTGATTTTGTGTAAAGAGTGCCGTACTCTGTCGGGTGGCTGATGTAGACCATGCCCGGGAAAACCATGTGATCATGGTCGGAATCTGCGTAAAATCCCTGAACCATGCTGTCTAACTCCCCGGCATCCATTTTTCCTTCATGACTTGGAAGAGTCATAACCTTGTGACCTGTATATTCTATAGCTCCGGCTTCGTGACAGTTTACGTGACCGGACTGTGCGGATACAACACCCTCATACATACGAAGAGTGGTATCGATAACTGTCTGATTGGTCTGTGTGCCGCCTGTCAGAAAAAATATCTCTGCTTCGGGACAACCGATGAAATCACGGATTTTTTCTTTTGCACTCTCTGTATAGGCATCTGTACCGTAGCCTGTCAGCTGTTCCATATTGGACCTGACAAGAGCCTCCAGAACCTTGGGATGACAGCCTTCTGTATAGTCACTTGCGAAATTTAACATAGCGTACCTCGTAATAATGATTATTATATGTTCGTCAAAATACACACCTATAAATATATCATGAAAATTTATTTTGTGGATTTCAAAATATCTTCAAAAAGCAGGGTATCATCCAAATCCCTTATGTCCAGCGACTTTTGCTTTCGTACGATGTACGGGTGACAGGTACCTTTTTTAAAGAGCAAGTTGTTGAAAAGATTTAGTTGTCAATGAATTGCCACCTTGAAGGGTGCAAAATTCTCGAAAACGCTATGTTATAATGAATACAGTCGTTCGCACCTAATTGGTTGCAAAAGGTTTTACGTGAAAGTTGCTCCAATCAAAAGACAAATACAGAATATTACTACATCCCAAATTATCACTCCAATGATTCTGAGTATAAGATTCTTGCTACGTGATAAAGGCAAATATGTTTGGCATCCGAGATAGTTTCCTGAAAAGAAAATCATGCTTAATAAGCCGGATGTTGCAGAAATCCTAGTAGCCCATAGTATTCGTGGGGTTGTGTCTTTCGTTGTTGTCATAGTTAAAGCGACGGTTAACACAAGACAATAACCAAGAAGAGCTAGAAGCATTATCACGATATTACCTGAACGAAATCCTGGTGGAAGATAGTCTCTGATTGATATCCTTTTTATCGGTGGATTGTCCAAA
>JAGAXP010000080.1 GCA_017940955.1 Oribacterium sp. | reverse complement strand
GGAAGGGCTGTTATGGATCCGCCTCCAAGCTTTTTGTTCAGGTGGCAGGAACGCTCCAAAAGTCTTGAATGAAGGTAGAATACGTCGCCCGGATATGCTTCACGTCCCGGTGATCTCCCGAGAAGCAGTGAAAGCGCTCTGTAAGCAACCGCATGCTTTGAAAGATCATCATATACAATGAGAACATCCTGACCCTTATACATGAAGTATTCTGCAAGTGATGTTGCTGAATAAGGAGCGATATACTGAAGCGGTGCGGGATCTGCTGCTGTTGCCGCTACCACACAGGTATAGCTCATGGCTTCATGCTTCTTTAAGGTCTCAACCAAAGACGCAACGGTTGATTCCTTCTGACCTATGGCTACATAAATGCATATGCAGTTCTTGTCATGCTGATTAAGGATGGTATCTATAGCGATAGAGGTCTTTCCTGTCTGACGGTCGCCGATGATAAGCTCACGCTGGCCTCTTCCTATAGGAAACATTGAATCTATGGCAAGAATTCCGGTCTGCATAGGTTCATTAACCGGTGAACGGTCAATGATTCCGGGGGCCGGCTGCTCGATGGCACGGAATTCTGATCCGTTTACGGGACCAAGTCCGTCAATAGGCTCTCCGAGAGCATTGACAACTCTTCCGAGGTACTCATCGGAAACCGAGATACCTGCCATTCGTCCTGTACGTATACCTCTGCTTCCTTCCGAAAGTCCGGATTCATCCCCAAACAGAATAACACCTATCCTGTCTCTTTCGATATTCTGAACCATACCCTTGGTTCCGTTATCAAAGGTGATAACTTCGCCGTACATGGCATGGTCAAGACCATTCATTATGGCAATGCCGTCACCGATGCTCTCGATGAAGCCTATTTCCTTCTTTTCAGCCTTAAGGTCAAAGCTGCCTACACTCTGCTGAAGTATGGTAATGATGTCGGCGTCACTTGTTAACTCGGAACGGGTATTTTTCAACTGTTCCAGGAACTGGTTTCGTCTTCCGATGGTTGACCAGTCATACTGATCATTACTAACTTCCAGGATAAATCCTCCGCCCAGGCTCTTATCCTCACATAGATCAAAATCAAAGTGATGGGTATTATATTTATCAAAAACAAACTTCTGGATATCCATAAGCTGTTTTTCAGAAGGTCTGGTCACATATCTCAGCTGTACATGGATCTGTCTTTCATTGCTGGTACGTATATTTGTGTACTGCTTGGCTATTTCATCCCATTTCTTCAGATCATTGTCATCACAGAGGCTCTTAAGAGTCTTTCTTACTTCTGTAGGAAATACACTGTCGATAACCTCATAACGCTTTTCAATGGGAATCGTAGGATCACTCAGTTGAGAAGCCGTCTGGGGAAGTACCTCGAAAATTCTCGAGGTTGAACTCATAACACTTTCGGATACCTGTGACTGAATCAGACGTTCTGCGATTTCTCTGGCATTCTGACTCACGATTATGCCTCCTGATTACTTGGTTTAACTGTATTACTGTCTCCGTTTATGAACTGATCGAAAAGCCTTCTGTCGTTAGCCTCGCTGTCCTGGGAAGCTGCGATCTTGTATGCGGCTTCGGCAACAAGAACTGCCATCTGCTGCTGCATCTCACGCTGCTTTGTCTCTGCTTCCTTCTCTGCCTGGATCTTGGCTTCGGCTATAATCTTATCAGCCTTCTTGTTTGCATTGTTTACTATCTCATCATATTCCTTTGAAGCATCGATCTTTGCTTTATTGATAGTATTCTTACGCTCTTCCTCGATATTTCCGAGGCTTTCCTCATATTTTTCTTTAAGATGCCTTGCATCTTCATTTACCTGTTCAGCCTTCTTATAGGACTCTTCTATCTCTGCCTGACGTTTCTCCATAACCTCACGAACAGGTTTGAACAGAAACTTTTTCATGAGACAGACGAGTACCAACAGATTAATGACTGTAAATAATAAGTTGATATCTACTCTTAACATACTTTCTCTCCTGATGATCTTGAATTATGATTTTGAAATTCCGGAATGATCATTTAAGGAAGAAAATGCAAAGGATACCAAGTACGAAACCGTAAATAGCTGTTGCCTCCGCAAGAGCACATCCGAGAAGAAGGATTCTCATGATCTTTCCGTCTGCTTCAGGCTGTCTTGCAATAGCCTCTGCTGCTTTACCTGTTGCGATACCGATTGAAAGTCCTGCTCCAAGGCAGGCAAGTGCTGCTAAACCTACACCAATTGCTGTCATGCTCATATTTTTTCTCCTTTAGTGTTAAAAATATTTTTTGCTCATGGACTGTGGTCTGAACCTAAGCTGCCATAAGCTGATTTATGGTTTTAAATATCATCCTTTGTTCCCGAAGCTTTATTCCGTTGCATCCTGGATATAAAGAGATGTCAGGAAAACAAATACATAGGCCTGGATAAGACCGTCAAATATATCAAAGTAAAGGCTGAAGATCGCAGGAACACCTACGGGAACCACCATCTTTATAAGCTCCATGATGATGAACGCACCGAGGACATTACCAAACAATCTCATGCAAAGAGACAAGGGTCTGATAACCAGCTCCAGAATATTGATAGGAGTGACAATGGCCACAGGCTCTGAAAAATGCTTTATCCAGCCTTTGGCACCCTTTCTTCTGAATCCCGCGATCTCTATGAGGAAGATGCTTATGACAGAAAGTCCCACTGTTACATTGAGATCCTTTGTCGGCGGCTTCAGGCCAAAAAGACCAATTAGATTGGATACTCCAATGTAAATAAGGATAACGGAAATTATGGTACTGTACTGTTTTCCGTGTTCACCCAGAAGCTCTCCCGTGAAATTGTCAAACCAGGAAACAATGATTTCTGCCAGCTGCTGTTTTTTACCCGGATTTCTGACTTTCAGATCAGATCCGAGGTAAACTGACAATCCGACCAGTATCGCCATGATGATCCATGTTACAACCGTTGATTCCGCAACTCCGATTCCTCCGATACTGAATACTGTAGAAACCTGCAGCTGTTCCTGGAGTTCTTCGGTAAAATGCTCCATTTGACTACCTCCATTTCTATTATTGTGTTCATGTGAAAAATGTGATGTAAAACATTTTTTACATGTTTACTAACTCACTTCACTCACGGGTTTTTATTATATTCCCGGATTTTTAATATTCAATCCGCATTTTTTGCATGTCATCTATATCAATTTGACATGTATTGTAAATTTTGTTATATAATTTTATATATCTTTTTATAATAATTGTTTCTTTTACATCATAAACAGAGCTGTATTTCGATTTTGTTTTTTTATATATATTTGTTCGAAATGATTATTTTTTCGTCATAATTGTAACACGGCCCTGTACTCTACTTTGTTCGGCAAAATATCGGAGAATATTATGATTTCTTTTGATTACTACAGAATCTTTTACTTTGTAGGTACCTACAAAAGCTTTACAAGGGCTGCAAGGATGCTTGGCTCAAACCAGCCCAATGTCAGCAGAGCCATGAATAATCTTGAAGAAAACCTGGGATGTAAGCTTATGCAAAGAGGTAAACGCGGTATAACACTTACCCCCAATGGCCAAAAGCTTTTTGAACATGTGTCCATAGCATTTGAACAGATAGATGAGGCCGAAAAGGAATTGAATAAAGATGTCAATCTTGAATCCGGACAGGTAACCATAGCGGCATCGGAGAATGCCCTCAGGATAGTTCTGCTTCCGGTACTTAGAGATTTTAAAACCAAATTTCCGGATATAAACATTCGCATATCAAATCATGCCACACCCAGGGCTATAGTATCTCTTCAGAATGGCATTGCGGATTTTGCACTTATTACCACTCCTCTTACCATTCGTGCCCCTCTGACTATGGAACCTTTATTTAATTTCAGGGAGATACCTATCGTTGGTCCCTCTCTGAAGCACCTTTCAGAAAAACCCATGTCTCTGAGAGAGCTCAGCACCTATCCCCTCATCAGTGTCGGACGTGATACCGGAACCAGAGAATTATATGTACAGTATTTTCTGAATCATCAGCTTACTTTTCAGCCTGAGTTTGAAGCTTCATCCACAGATCAGATCCTTCCCATGGTGGAAAACGATCTGGGAATCGGATTCTATCCTGAAGCTCTTGCCTCGGATGCACTGGAGAGAAAACTCGTATATAGGATTCCATTGCTTGAGCCCATTCCCGAAAGGACTTTTTGTCTTGCCATAGACAGCTCCCGAAACCTTTCTTCGGCTGCCATAAGGCTTATAGAAACCTTTGTCCGTGAATCCAACAGAAGGGAGCTTCTCCACTCCTACTCCCCTGAAAAAGAACAGTAATTCCAAAGCCGCTCAAATCCTGTATCAATTTTCTGTAAGATTGATACGCAGCATCAACTCTCAAGAAGCGATTTTTATAAGCAGACATTAGCAGCAACAGTTTTTACAATATAAAATAAGACCCCGGTCACATCAGAATAATCTTTTCTGATGTGACCGGGGTCTTTAAGTCAGTATAGCGTAATAAAAACCGGCCTTTCTGACCTTTCGTGTTATATGTTTGTTATATCTAAGCACTCAGCGGTTATTCACCTGTCAGCTGAAGATTCTCCAGCCGCAGATAAAGTGATTTGCCCACCATGCTCCGAGATTTCTGTGAACTACACGTCCGTTTGAAGATGAAGCATCGATGATTGTTCCGCCTCCGGCTACGATACCAACATGGCCTGATACTACAATTATGTCTCCTGCCTGAAGCTCGTTATAAGATACCTGCTTAAATCTTCCGGGATTTCTCCATCCTGAGGATGTCATGTAGGAAACACCTACACCGGCCTGATTCAGACACCAGTATACGAATCCTGAACAGTCAAAGCTGTTAGGTCCCTTTGCTCCCCATACATAAGGACATCCGATCTTGGAGGATGCTATAGCGATAAGGTTAGCCGCTGAGCCTGATACTGTTGCTCCACCGTTTCCTACATATGATGTCTGCGGTTTCTGAACAGGGGCTGTGGTTCCGGTATTTGCAGGAACAGTTACAGCTGTGTTTCCGGAATTTCCTGTTGAACTCTGTGAAGTGCTGCTCTGCTTTGTATTCTTCTTTACATTTCCGCTGTGAAGAAGTGATATGGTCTTGGCTCCTGCAAGTCCGTCTGCAGTAAGTCCGTTCTTGCTCTGGAAATTGGCAACCGCTGTTTTTGTAAGTTCACCAAAGTAACCTGTAGCCTTATCCGAATCAAGATATCCGTACTTAACCAGATATTCCTGCAATTCCTTAACTGAATCGGACTGTTCTCCGAGACGCATAGCAAATGGAATAGCATTGGGATCATCCAAAGCGGCTCTTGTATCGGGACCGAGATATCCGTCCACAACCTGGTCATTTCTTGACTGGAATGCTTTGATGGCATTCTGTGTTCCCAGACCGAAGTTACCGTCTGCCTCACCCTCAAGATAACCGAGATTTATCAAAATCTGCTGATACTTTTTAACAAGTTCGGACTGCTCACCCAGGGCAACAATATTGGCCTTTACTTCATCTGAATATAACAGATTGTATGTGCTGGTTCCGTAAATGCCGTCTACGGTAAGTCCGTTCATCTCCTGTAATTTCTTTACAGCCTCCATGGTTTTCTCATCGTAGGTTCCGTTTATATCGGAAGCATTGTAGAGATAACCGAGGTTATATAAACGGTACTGGGCATGAGTTACGTCATTACCCTGAAAACCGAGTTTTAATGCATAATGCGGAGCGCTGTCAGACATGATCGCATCCCAGGTCTCCACACCGCAGATTCCATCCATAGCCACCCCGGCCTGTCTTTGGAAATACTGTACTGCAAGAGATGTTGCATCACCATAATAGGTTGTGGGTTCATCGGGATCCATATATCCGAGATCCATGAGTCTCTGCTGGAGATCCCTTACAACTGAGTTAATGACTCCGACCGTAAGGTTAACCGGTGCCAGATCTTCAGCTGCATCGTCTACTGTTACTCCCGCTATAGAGGGCAGTACATTGGAATTGATTCCCAATGTAGCCACATATTCAACAGCCTCGGTTTCCGGTGCTGTTGTAACCACTATCTCTGATTCATTTTCTGCAATAACAGATTCACTTATCTGCTGTTCACATCCTGTCATAACCAGCATACTTGCTGCCAATGCCAGTGATGTAAGCCTTAAAAAACTGCGATTGAACATAAATTTCCTTTCTGTAGTGACTCACCCAAAAGAAAAATCCTTGCGCGTATCTCACACTATTATTAATTATGGGCAGTTTTGCATCATTCTACTCCTAAACTATATAATTATAACATCAGCATTCTAAATTCATGTTACTTTATTCTTACAAAACAATAAGAATCAAAAGAAATCCACCGGGGACGGTTCTCAACCGCGAGAACCGTCCCCAGTGGATAACCTCAAAAAAGAAACCCGAAGTCCTCACGGGCTCCGGCTTCCTTATACTGACACTATGTGTTTTAAGCAACAAAAAATGCACCTTCAGGGACTTGAACCCTGGACAAACGGATTAAGAGTCCGCTGCTCTACCAACTGAGCTAAAGGTGCATGTTTACTGCGCTCCTTTTGAGCGCTTGTTTATAGTACACAATCAGCCGGTTCTTGTCAACAACTTTTTAAAATTTTTTCAAATCACTGTACAGCTATGAGTTTATATATAGGATTACCCTTTGCCGAAAACTTCTCTTCGTACTCAGTCATGATATTTCCTTCGTTCATAGTTGAGTCATTATGAAGATCTCTCGTTACAGCAGTAAGCTTCCAGCCCGATTCGGGAATAGATAAAAGAGAATAGTCAAAGAGTCCCATGTTATCTGTTTTAAATTCAAGCTGACCGTCTGTCTTAAGGAACTCCTTATATATTTTCATAAAAACAGGGCTTGTCAAACGTCTGTTAGCCTGTCTGTCCTTAGGCCACGGGTCTGAAAAATTAAGATAAATCCTGTCTACCTCACCGGGAGCAAAAACCTCTGCCAGCATCCTGGCATCAATTGAGATAAATGTGAGATTATCAAGCTTTACGCCTTCACTCTCAAGAGCTTCCCTCTTTTTTATTGCTTTCAATATTACTGTGTCATATCTTTCTATACCTATAAAATTAACATCCCTGTTTTCGGCAGCCATCTTTTCGATAAACTGTCCTTTTCCCATTCCAATTTCGATCCTTATGGGATTATCGTTTCCAAAATACTCTTTCCACTTTCCTTTATTCTGCTCCGGATCATGTGTTACATACTCCGAATTTGCCACAAAATCCTCAGATCCTGTTATATGTCTTAATCTCATCTTAAGTACCTTTCATTTTGTATTTTTACTATGTTTAACATAGATTCTTTTTTTCATCAAGTCTGTACCTGCTTCCCTTGAAGTGACTTTTGAAATTGAGTATACTAGATGTAATATAATTTCCGTTAAGGAGGTTTTTTATGCCAACACCGAGAGAAAACAGCATCTGGGGCAATATAAGAAGTGATCTTAACAAGGCTCAGCAGAGTATCCTGAATGGACAGTATTCCGAGGCTATGATCCTCGATAAGAGCATCCTTAAGACTCTGGTTCGTTTACAGATCGATAAAGCCGTTCTGGTATCCAACAATCTTGAAAATGACATAGATCAGCTTTATAACAATCATCTTATTTCCGAAGAAACAAGAAGTAACTATCACACCATACGTTTATACGGAGAGCGTGCGGAATCCGGTGAAGCCTCAGCACAGGCTGCCAATGATTCCTTTTCTCTCATCCGCGATGAACTTGCTGTTTACATGGATTCGGCTTCCGATTCCAGACAGTCTGTTCCTTCCTACACCCAGAACATAAGAGAGGCTGCACAGGCTTCCGATGAATATGGTGATGCCCCGGAAGATAATGCAGATGCCTTTGATGAAACAGCAGTGGAAAGTGATTTCCGGAATTCCGAAGATTTATCCGGAATATCTACCGGAAGCACACCTTCCTTTGTAAGTAACCTTGGTAATGTAGACATTCCTCTGTCAAACAGCTCCGCAGGAAGAGGCTCATCCCAGAAACGTGCTTCACGTCCCACAAGACCGCTTCGCGACAGTGAACGTGTCACAAGAAATCAGGGAAGACGGATATCTCAAAGCAGAGACGGAAGGCCTGCACGCAGAGCTAAGAGAAGAAGAAGCTCTCTTGATATGTACAATATCATGAAGTTTGCTATTCCTATCGCATGTATCATACTTCTTATTATCCTTATAAAGATAATAATGGGAGGTTCCGATAAGTCCACAATCGAGACAACTCCTGCTGCAACAACAGAAGCAGTTTTGGAAACAACAGCTTCTGCAGAGGTTGTTCCGGAGACTGAAGCAGTTCCAGAGACTGAAGCAGTTTCATCTGTCTGGGTAACAACCACAGGTGTAAAGGTTCGTACAGAGCCCAATACGGATTGTGAGGTTCTGGATGTTCTTGACGCAGGCGTTCAGGTAACCTATAAGGGTGATGCCGGAGACGAATGGATCATGATAGATTACAACGGCCGCGATGCATACCTTAACAAGCAGTTTGTTCAGCCTGTTGCCTCTGAAGCATAATTCTTTATAACGATTGAAAGCTTCCGGTTCGCCGGAAGCTTTTTATATTTCAGAGTTATCCGGCGGAGACGGTTCTCTCCGGAGAGAACCGTCTCCGCTGGATTTCAAAGAATCGTTGCTCCCGGGTAGTTTCTTCCGACTTTCTTTGCATTGAATAGACCAATAATGTATAATAATGTAGTTTATTAGTATCTACAGATACCTACTTCACCTACCAACAGGAGGTTTTTATATGCAGACAATTCTTGTATGCGACGACGACAAGCAGATCGTCGAAGCCATTTCCATCTATCTTACCGGAGAAGGATTCAACGTCCTCAAAGCTTATGACGGCTATGATGTTCTTGAGATCATGGAGCAGCACAGGGTGGATCTTCTCATCATCGACGTAATGATGCCTGGTCTTGACGGAGTTCATACCGTTTTAAAAATAAGGGAGACCAGCTCCATACCTATCATCATGCTTTCCGCAAAGGGTGAGGACAATGACAAGATCCTCGGTCTTAATGTGGGGGCAGATGACTATCTCACCAAACCTTATAACCCACTGGAGCTTATTGCCAGAGTAAAGTCACAGCTCCGCAGATATACCCAGCTCGGAAACATCGGAGAGGCTGACAACGGAAACATTTATGCCTGCGGAGGTCTCATGATGAATGACGATACAAAGGAGGTTACCGTTGATGGCAATGCCGTAAAGCTGACGCCTATCGAATATAACATCCTTCTTCTCCTGGTAAAGAATGCCGGCAAGGTTTTCTCTATTGATGACATCTATACTTCCATCTGGAACGAGGAAGCGATCGGTGCAGACAATACTGTAGCTGTCCATATACGCCATATACGTGAAAAAATCGAGATAAATCCCCGTGAACCCAGATATCTTAAGGTAGTTTGGGGTGTAGGCTATAAAATCGAAAAACAGGACTCTGCCAAATCATGAAACGAATCATCCTTACAATAATTAATTTTGTCTCGATAATCCTTATAATCTGCAGCATCGGTGTCTTAACCTTCGGTGCTGCAGAGGGCTCAGCCCTGGAGTATGTACGTCAGCCGGATTATATAAAGAGCGCCTCCTACGAGTCTCAGGCAAATGAGATGATGACGGATGTTTTCGACTATGTTCAGCTCACGGATATTTTTGAAAAAAACGGAAAGCTGGACCTTGGTCTCATCATAGCTCAGGCTGACATACAGGGACAGAATGTATCCTACTCCCTCGATTATCTCATACAGTATGCCAGATCCATGGGCTATTATTTTGATTCCTGGAATCGTCTCAAAAATGACGGATCCAGAACCATATCAAAAGAAGATGATGAACTCAATCATCAGATAATAGTTCAATATCGTGCTTATCTTCCCAATTATAAACAAACCAGCCCCACAGACGGTCAGATGTCCCTTGGAGCTCTTGCGGAAGAAGCATTAACATATCTGGCCAGGTACTATGCGGTAAAAAATGAGTTCGATAAAAGTGCAACCAACTTCTTTTTTAATATCAGGTATACCTCAAAGGGTAAGGAAGTGGTTTTCACAAACGATCCCGAACGGACTGAAGAAGCTATTCGATCCCTGCCAAGCTTTGCTTATGCGGATTCCAACTCACTCCAGGTATCCACAAGCTTCAGAAACATTCCCCAAAACCTTATCCCGCTTTTACAGGCCAGAAATCCATTTCAGTCAGACGGCTCGCAATACCACTATTCAGTTGGCATAGATACCTCATTTCCCAATGATGATATCCTGAAGGAAAATGCAGAGATTTATAACAGACGAAGGATTTCAAGTATATCAGGGCTCCTGATGCTTTCACTGTCCTCTATAGCTGCGATTTCATCTCTTGCATATCTTGCCCTTAAAACCGGACAAAGCGAGGACAAAGCGGATAAAAAGGTCCATCTTTATAAGATCGATCACTGTCCCACAGAGATAATTGTTTCAGCATTCTTTATCTGGGGCTTTATAGCAGAAATGGTATCGCCGCAGTTTCTTGAGTCTTTGGAAAATGTTATCGGTGTTCTGAACAACTGGGATTTCTGGACATCGGCATTAAGCTTTCTCCTGAAGTACATCGTGTTTGTTCCGATGCTGTTTTCGCTAATAAGAAATTATAAAGCAGAGCGCTTGTGGAAATCATCGTTGCTGAAAAAGATATGTGATCTTTTCGGGCATTACATCTTCAGTGCCGAGAAAACCACTTCCAGGCTCTTCAGCTATCTCTTGTTTGTTCTTCCGAACCTTTTGGCATTTGCAATGATAATTTTCCTTTTCGTCCGTTTCTATAAGATGGCAAGTCTCAATGCTTTACTGCTTGCCCTTGCGATACTTCTCATCATTCTGTCAATTGATTTTTATGCCTGGCACATAGCAACGGGTCTGAGTCATGCAGTTGATGAGCAGGTTAAGTCCGAACGTTTAAAGGCAGACCTTATCACCAATGTTTCCCATGACCTGAAAACACCTCTGACTTCCATAATAAGCTATGTAGACCTGCTTAAACGTGAGGAAATAGATAACCCGAGAGTTCAGGAGTATATAAAGGTTCTTGACCAGAAATCCACCAGACTTAAAACCCTGACGGAGGATCTTGTGGAAGCCAGTAAGGCAAGCTCAGGAAATGTTAAGATAGACTTTGCGGATATCAATTACAACGAAATAGTTGAACAGGCACTTGGAGAATTTGAAGACAAGACCCATGCCGCAAAGCTTGAAGTGATACTCAATTACCCGGAGCATCCTGTTATGATCTCTGCCGACGGAAGACATCTTTGGAGAGTTATCGAGAATCTCTTAAATAACTGCTGTAAATATGCTCTTCGTGAATCGAGAGTTTACGTGGATATCACCGAGGATGATGATTCGGATACAGCAACCTGCACCATAAAAAACATTTCCTCAAGACCACTTAACATTTCTCCCGAAGAACTCACGGAGAGATTTGTAAGAGGCGATGTAAGCCGTACAACCGAGGGTTCGGGTCTCGGACTCTCCATAGCAAAGAGCCTGACAAAGCTTATGAACGGAGAGCTTGTTATAAGCATTGACGGAGATCTCTATAAAGCATCCGTAGTCCTGAAAAAGGCTGTGAAAGAAGCAAATGATACAAAAGATTAAATCCTTTATAAACAAAAATAAGCTGTGTAAGCAGGTTTTGATGACCCTTGCCTCCGTCTTCATTATCACCTCAAGGTGCTATGCCGAAGGATGGCCCCAGGCAGATTTTGATATCGTATCGGACGGGGCAATCCTGATTGATGCCGATTCCGGTGCCGTTCTTTATGAAAAGAATGCAACCACTGCCTATTATCCGGCTTCCATAACAAAGGTTCTGACAGCGATCCTGGTTCTTGAGAACTGTGATAATCTGGAAGATAAGGTCACCTTTTCCTACGCAGCGGTAAATACGAATCTGGAACCTAATTCAACCATCATCGGTGCTGTTCCGGGCGATAAGCTTTCAGTACGTGACTGTCTTTACGGCCTTCTGCTTCATTCAGCCAATGACTGTGCCAATGCTTTGGCCGAGTATATTTCAAAGACCAACGAGAAATTTGCTGATCTGATGAATGAAAAAGCCGCGGAGCTTGGATGTGTTAATTCTCACTTTGTCAATCCATCGGGACTTAACGATCCGGAGCATTATACCTGCGCTCACGATTATGCAAAGATCATGCAGTATGCCATCAGAAATGATACCTTCCGCAGCATTGATGCAACCCAGGCTTATACACATGCACCCATAACAAAATATCCAAATGTTGATGACAGCGAGAATACCGTTTACGCCCATCATCATATGATGAGAAAAAGCTATTCGGACTACTATCCCGGAGTTTTCGCAGGAAAGACCGGCTATACAACATTAGCAGGTAATACCCTGGTTACGGCATGTGAAAGAGACGGCATGACTCTTATCGCTGTGATACTTAACGGTCATAGTGCACAGTACTCAGATACCAAAAAACTCTTTGATTTTGGCTATGATAATTTCTATTCAATAAGTGCCAGGAGCAATGATAAGAATCTGAGCAGGCTCTCCAGCAATATGAAGGTTTATGGCATTCAGCTTATAGACTCAATAGGCTTCGATATCTCTCCTTCATATCATATAACAGTCCCTAAAGGGGATAACATCGATGCTGTTACGGATACTCTTACCTATGATCTTAGTGACGAAGAAAAAAGCGATGGTTCTTTCGCACGTATCGACTATAGTTACGGCGACAGGGCAGTAGGAAAAGCATATATCAAATTAAGCGATAATTCTCTGAAGACCAAACTCAGCAGAAGGCTGGCAGAAGAAGCTTCAGAAACAGGGGACGTAAAACTTCCGGAAGAAACCATTCCGGAAACCATCAGTATCACGAGTAATGAATCCGATGTTGTTTACGACTCAGAAAACGAACATCCTGCGGCTCAGGAAAAACATGCGCCTATAGTGATAAACAACGAGAACGGGCGCCTGGAAATATCCAAACCTATCAAACAACTGCTGCTGATACTCGGGTCTATCGCTCTTATTGCAGGAGTTATCTTTCTCGTTTACTACCTGTTTGAAAGAAGAGAAAAATATGCCAATAACAGACGAAGATCCCGCATGCTTAAGCATACCAGAGATCTTTCAAAGGCACAGAAGATACGAAGAGATATGCTTTTAAACAGCCGCTCAAGAAAGAAATATCCTAAAAAATAAAGAGCCTCACGGCCTTCGGGATTGAAAATCCCGGACATATAAACAAATGCAGATGTCAGAGCTGATCACTCCCCTGACAACTGCACTTTTTCGGTACTAAAAGGCACTGCGGAATTGTTTTGCATTCATTAAACAAAGCGATTCTGCAGTGCCTTTTTTATTCCATACGTCCGATTATCACTCCGCCATTTTCATCAAGCCATTTTCGTCTTTCCCTGTAATCAGGTAAAACCTTTTCAACAAGTGCCCAGAACTGAAAGGAATGATTCATTTCCTTTCTGTGGCATAGCTCATGAACCACTACATAATCTATTATCTCCGGAGGTGTCAGCATAAGAAGGCAGTTAAAATTCAGATTACCTTTGGAACTGCAGCTTCCCCATCTGGACTTTTGGTTCCTTATGGTTATGCGGCCATACTGAACTCCAACCTTGGGTGCGAAGTATTCCACACGTTTTGGTATGTACTCCACAGCCTCATCACCCAGTTTATTCAGTTCCTCGTTACTCAGGGGCTCTACGCTTTTAGCCCGCTCCCTTTCTTTCTTTACTTTATCCACATGATCCTTGATCCATTTTGCTCTCTTCTGCAATATTTCCTGGATCTCGGCATTTGTTGTTCTATAGGGAGCCTTAATGATCACTTCTGCTTTACTGTTGACCGTGATCACCACCGATTTTCTGTTGCATCTCTGTATCTCTATCTGCATTTCTTACACCTCGGTGACTATCATATCATAATTTAGTGTATATACAAGAAAAACGCCCGGAGCGGGAATTCTCCCAATCCGAGCGCTTTTAACGTTTTGAAAAAATTACTCAACAATGTAATCCTTGAGAGAAATCTTTGCGTCTGCAAGATTCTCTGTTCTGACCTTAAGGTTCAAAACCTTTCCAAGGCCCATATAAATTATTCCAAGTACTGATTTTGCATCAACGATCTTTGACCCCTGAACAAGATCCATCTCGTATGGAAGCTTTGATGTTAATGCTACGAAATCTCCTACTGCCTCACGATTTGGAATCATAATGTTTAATTCACTCATCGCTTTTTCCTCCTGAAATCTGCAAAAATAAAAACTAATCCCAAGTAATCACTTAAAATATCAGTAACTACTTACACTCTGCTGTCTGTCAATCGGTTTGCACGATGATAACACCTTCATTCTTAAATTGCAATGAAATAATTCCGAATTTAATTTTACAATTACCTTGCCTCTCAATAATTTAAATTTTTTAAATAAAACATCATTTGGCTCCCACTGATTTTTTGTTCTTAATGTCATGCGTAGTTCGTGTATCCTATAATACATTGTGCATTATCTATTTATTTTTAAATTTTTTTGATGACATTTTGGAATAATGTGCTATAATTTTCACCTGTATATAGAGTTTGCACAATAATTCCGGTTGCATCCGGAACATATTCAGCACTTTGAAAACTGAATAAGGAGGGGATAATATGGATAGAATTCATTCAGTTCTATCACATCTTAACGGAGATCATCAGATCAGCGTTTACCGTGTTAATTCCCATCTTGATATCGAGATGACAAACACTTCTGTAAATACTTTTCTTGGAATGATCTCTAACGGTACCATCGACATCAGTCAGGTGGTTCAGATCAACTGTGATAAGAACATCATTTATAATATTTGTGCATAATAAAAGAGAACCCGAAACGGTTTTGCTGTTTCAGGTTCTCTTTTCTATTTTACAGAACCAAACCCACAGTGAATGGTTCTTACAGGACTACCCCATCCTTAAATATAGATATCTCTCTGAAGCCATGCTTTTCCGCCTGAGTCTGTTTTCCTGAGGCAATCTCTTTAACAAAGTCAAACAATCTTCTTCCGGCATCATCTACCGACTCTCCTTCCGAAGCAACAGGACCTGCATTGAAATCTATCCAGTTCTTTTTCTTTTCTGCAAGTCTGTCATTGGTAGCGATCTTAGCTACAGGAGCGGGTGCTCCAAAGGGAGTTCCTCTTCCGGTGGTAAACAGGATCACTGTACAGCCTGCTGCAGTAAGATTTGTACTGGATACAAGATCATTACCAGGACCGTAGAGAAGGTTAAGTCCCTTTGTATGTACAGGTTCAGCGTATGAAAGTACATCTGAGATTGCTGCCTTTCCGCCCTTCTGTACACATCCGCAGGATTTATCCTCAAGTGTTGTTATTCCACCCTCCTTGTTACCGGGAGACGGATTATCGTAAACCACCTCATTATGGCTTATAAAGTAATCCTTGAAGCCATTAAGCATATTTGATGCCTTCTCAAAGACTTCTTTGTTAATGCATCTGTCCATGAGCATACTCTCTGCCCCGAACATCTCAGGCACCTCTGTAAGAATTGTGGTTCCTCCCTGAGCAACGATCATATCGGATACTCTTCCGACTGTAGGATTCGCAGTTATGCCCGAAAGGCCATCCGATCCGCCGCACTTCATGCCAAGTACAAGCTTATCTATACCTACTGTCTCTCTCTTGAACTTTCCTGCATAGTTTGAAAGCTCATGTAAAAGCTTTGAGCCTGCTTCAAGCTCATCCTCAACCTCCTGGCAGGTAAGGAACTTTACTCTCTCAGGATCATACTCACCAAGCTCTTTAAGGAACTGCTCATGTGTGAGATTTTCACATCCAAGGGAAAGCACAAGCACAGCACCCGCATTTGGGTGACGTACAAGGTCTGCAAGCACCTTACGAGTCTGGGCATGATCTCCGCCTGTCTGAGAACATCCGAAAGGATGTGTATAGGTGTAAAGCCCTTCTATGGAACCCTGAACTATATCCTGGTTCATCTCCACAAGGTGCTTTGCCACATCATTAACGCACCCTACAGTAGGAATGATCCAGATTTCATTACGTGTTCCGACTTTTCCGTCAGGGCGTACGAAACCTTCAAAGGTCTCAACAGGCATTTCTTTTTTCTCCGGTACAGCGGGGTTATAAGTATAAACCACCTCACCGCTTAAGTTGGTCATCATATCATGAGTATGTACCCACTGTCCTGTCTCAATATCTTTAGTTGCGTGACCGATGGAAACACCGTACTTAATGACCTGCTCATCCTTTTTGATAGGCTTAACAGCCACCTTATGTCCCTGAGGGATATCTTCAGCTGCAGTTATGTCAATGTCATCAACCTGTATCTCCATGCCCTTACTGATGGGAGCTATGGCAACCACAACATTGTCTTCTGCATTTATATGAACTACCTTTGCTTTTGACATTTCATATCTCCTGTTCTAAAAAACGTCAGTCTTTTCGCAAATGTCATTTCACAAAAGACTGACGTCGTATAAATCACTTATTTAAAATCCTGGCGCATCTTCTCCGGATGATCCTTAAAAGATCGCATCCGATAATTTCTTTTACAGTACTGATGCGTATGCAGCCTTGGCACCCTCTTCTCTTATGAGAGTAAGATTCTTAACTGTTGTCTCTTCGAAGTCCTTAACTGCTGTAAGATCCTGTCCCCAGAAGTCAACATTGGACATAACTGCGTGAACAAGTGTCTTTACGTCATCTGCCTTATGTGCCTCGTAGAAGTCGAGAACTTCCTTGTCGTCCTGGATCTTGTATTCATTTCCGGCAGGGCGCTTGCATACGAGTCCATCCTCTTCACGGCGCTGTACTTCATTGCTGTAGAAAGCGATGTAAGCAGCAAAGCTCATTGCAAGAACCTCGGGAAGCTTTCCGAACTTCTCAACATACTCAAGGAATGACGGCATATTTCTTGCTTTCCACTTTGAGGTTGAGTTAAGGGAAATGCTCATGAGCTGGTGATCTACAAACGGATTGTTGAATCTGTCTTCAACAGCCGATGCAAATTTTTCGCAATCCTCCTTATCAAGAGGAAGGATAGGAATGATCTCCTCCTGAAGCATCTTGTTCATATAGTTCTTAACCACATCATCATGCATACAGTCACGAACGATATCAAAGCCTGCAAGATAAGCACCAAGTACGAAGCCTGTGTGTGCACCGTTAAGGATGCGAACCTTTCTCTTCTTGTATGGAGCAACCTCAGGAACAACGTGAACATTTACGCCGGCCTTCTTAAACGGAAGCTTGTCCTCAAGCTCCTTAGGTCCTTCGATATACCATACACCGAATACCTCACCTACATCTGTAAGAGGATCTGTATAGCCATTCTCCTTCTCGATCTCCTCAACTTCCTTAGGATCACGGATACGGCCCGGAACGATTCTGTCAACAAGTGTTGAGCAGAAAAGTACCTCGTCATTTACCCACTTCTTGAAATCTGCTCCGAGATTCCACTCATCGATGTGGCGGTTAACGATCTTCTTAAGCTCCTGACCGTTATTGTCGATAAGCTCGCAGGAAAGAACCACAAGTCCGCCCTTTCCGGCCTTGAATCTCTCAAAGAGGATCCTTGTCATCTTTCCTGGGAAGGATACAGGAGGCTCCTGATCGAACTTTGTATCCGCATCGTAAACGATACCTGCCTCTGTTGTATTTGATACGATATATTCAAGATCATCTGACTTGGCAAGCTCGAGAAGTGCCTCAAAGCCTTCCTTTGTATAAGGGTTGATAGCGTCCTTGCAAACAGAGATAACTCTCTTGTTGTTTACCTTCTGACCATTCTCAGATCCGCGAAGATAAAGAGTGTAAAGACCCTCCTGCTCATTGATAAGTTCAGTAAGTCCTGCAGCGATAGGCTGTACAAGAGTCACCTTGCCGTTCCAGCCGGCCTTTTCATTTGACATATCAAAGAAATAATCAACAAATGCTCTGAGGAAGTTTCCTTCTCCGAACTGCATAACCTTAACCGGTGCATCCTTAAGGATGTAACCCTGATAGCCGGATTTCTCAAGTACCTGATAGTTTAATTTTTCCATTTGAACTTATCCCCTTTCAGATAAATCATTTATTATTTGATGTAAATGCCTACATGTTCCTGAAATAAAGCTCTTATCATTTCTGTAAGCGCTTACATTTAATATATTCTGTTTATCTTGGGATGTCAATTAGTAATTTTGAAATATTATAATAAGGTTCTTTTGTAACATATGTACTGATACCGGACTCATACGGTATCCAAGCCCGAAAAAAATCCTTCCGGGTTCCGGGTGACTGCATTATCACGAAAAAAGACCGTTCGAAACATAATGTTCCAAACGGTCTTACGATCAAAATATCAATCTATTTTCTGTCGCTCTTCTTAAAGTGACTTGGGTCTACTTCCGGAACCATTTCTTCAATGATGGTTCCCAGCATATTATCGAACTTTTCTATGTCTTCCTTGGAAAATCTGCTTTCACATCTTTCAACCAGCTTCTTAAGAAACTCATAGCTGTTCTTATTGTATTCATTAAGTTTTGATGTTGTTCTCAAAAAGTATTCTCTGTGATCAGATTGGGACTGAACCTTTTCGATGTAACCCTTTTGCACCAGGGCATTTACCTTATAGGCGGCATTGGGTGCAGAAATCCCCATCATTTTAGCAAATTCTGCCACAGTTGGCTCACCAAGAGCCTTTATGCATTCCAGACTGAAGGCCTCTACTGACGTAAGGTTATCATCCAAAGTGTTTCCTTTTGAGAATACCTGAATATAAAAATGCACTCTGAATCGATTATATAGTTCTTCTACTGTCTTGCTAAGCATATCAAATCACCTTAATATAACAAATATTTATACAAAATTAGAGCGGTTCAAAAGAATCCGTCAGGCTTCTTTTCATAACAATCTCACTTAATTGCAAATGTAAGCTCAGCCACTACAGCTACCTTGCCGCCAACAGTTGCCTTTGCGGTACCTATTCCCACAGGTCCGTGCATCCTGGTAAGTTCACAATGAAGTTCCAGTACGTCACCGGGTCTTACCTGACGCTTGAAACGTGCATTTTTGATACCTCCGAAAAGGGCTATCTTTCCCCGGTTTTCAGGAATACTTAAAAGGGCTACTGCTCCGGTCTGGGCCAATGCCTCGATTATGAGCACTCCCGGCATAACCGGATACTCCGGAAAATGTCCCTGGAAAAAGGGTTCATTTACGGTGACACATTTTGTAGCATCAGCAAATTTTCCAGGCTCATAATCATTAACATGATCTAAAAGCAAGAAAGGATATCTGTGAGGTATTATATCTTTTATTTCCTCGATACCTAATTCCTGAGGCTTTCTTTCCTCAGCTTTTAATTCTTCTGCCATATTTCCTCCTGATGACATTCTCCGTCTGCCTTATGCTTTTGCAAAAATGATGCAGGCATTGTGGCCGCCAAATCCAAGTGAGTTGCTTAATGCATACTTAAGGTCTGCATTTCTTCCTTCGTTAGGAACTATATCCAGGTCACACTCAGGATCCGGTGTCTTATAGTTAATGGTTGCAGGAATAAATCCTTCTTCGAGAGCCTTTACACAGAATACAGCTTCAACTCCGCCTGCTCCTCCGAGAAGATGACCTGTCATGGATTTTGTTGAAGATACAGGGATCTTGTAAGCATTCTCTCCGAATACAGCCTTGATAGCCTTTGTTTCGCAGGAATCGTTAAGATGAGTTGAGGTACCGTGAGCATTGATGTAAGAGATCTCTGAAGCATCAATTCCGGCATCCTTAATGGCAAGACGCATGCACTCAGCACCACCTTCGCCTTCAGGGTTAGGGCTTGTGATATGGAATGCATCACAGTTGGCACCATATCCAACGATCTCGGCGAGTATCTTTGCCCCTCTGTTTAATGCATGCTCTCTTTCCTCCATTACAAGGACTCCCGAGCCTTCTCCCATTACGAAACCGCCTCTTTCAGCATCAAAAGGAATACTTGCACGATTTGGATCTGTTGCCTGGCTGAGGGCTCTCATGCTGCTGAATCCGCCTATTCCAAGCTGGGAAATGCTTGCCTCTGTTCCTCCGGCAACCATAACATCTTCATATCCGTCTCTTATTCTGTGGAAGGCGTCTCCGATGGCATTTGATCCACCGGCACAGGCTGTTACAGGACAGGTGCACATTCCCTTGAAGCCGTGGCGTATGGCAACATTGGCTGCTGCCATATTGGAGATAGACATGGGAATAAAAAAGGGTGAAACTCTCTCATAGCCATGGTTTAAGCCTCTTGAATGCTCTGCTTCGATGGTATCAAGAGCACCGATACCTGAAGAAATGATAACGCCGATCCTGGATACGTCATACTCTGTAGTATCCTTTATGCCGCTCTGTAAAATAGCTTCTTCTGCAGCAATAAGTGCGAACTGAGTGAAACGGGATAAATGTTTCTGTTCACGGCGATCTATAACCTGTGAAGGGTCAAAATCCTTTACTTCTCCTGCAAGCTTTACTACGAAATCTGTTGTATCGAAATGTGTTATAGGTGCGATTCCGCATACTCCATGGCGGATATTATCCCATGACTCTGCCACAGTATTTCCTGTGGGGTTTACGGTTCCTACTCCTGTGATCACTACTCTTCGCTTATTTTCCATGACATACTCCATTCTGTATTTATATTTGCTTCGTGAAATATTCTACTTGGCCGTACCCGCTGGCGCTCCGCCGGTCAGAAACGGTCTTAGGTAGACCGTTTCTGATCCCTTCGGGACCAGAGCTTCGCTCTGGCCATATCGCTCCGGAGTTTTGCCGATGCAAAACTCCTACGCTCCAAGGCCACCATCTACACCTAACACCTGGGCGGTGATGTAACGGGCATCATCTGATGCAAGAAAGGCTACGGCTTTTGCGATATCCTCAGGCTCACCGAACTTTCCGGCGGGTATACGTGTAAGCATTGATTCCTTTACCTTATCCGGTAATGCTTTTGTCATATCCGTATCGATGAAGCCGGGGGCGATAACATTGGCCGTAATACCGCGGCTTGCATACTCAAGGGCAGTTGTCTTTGTAAGACCGATGATTCCTGCTTTTGATGCCGAGTAGTTGGCCTGACCGGCATTTCCATGTAATCCTACGATTGATGAGATATTTACGATGCGTCCGGATCTCTGCTTCAGCATGATCTTTCCGGCATACTTTGTCATAAGGAAGGCTCCGCGAAGATTCTTTGAGATAACCTCATCAAAATCATCGGCACTCATCCGAAGCATCAGATTGTCTCTTGTGATACCTGCGTTGTTTACCAGGATGTCAATGCTTCCGAACTGCTCCTGTGCTGCAGTAACGATCTCGTTAACCGCTGCCTCATCGGAAACATCTCCCTTCATGGCTACGGCTTTTACTCCTGCCTCCTCGCACATCTTTACTGTTTCGAGGGCAGCTGCCTCATTACCTGCGAAATTTACAACAACGTTACAGCCTCTTCCGGCAAGCTCCAAAGCGATGGCTCTTCCGATACCTCTTGAAGCACCTGTAACTATAGCTGTCTTATCCTTTAAATTATTCATCATACACTCTCTTTATCTGCAATAAGCTTTTCCACTTCCTCAGAGGTTTCCACTGAGCAAATGTTGAAATCCTTGATTTCCATATCCTTGGCAACCTTCTTTACAAAACCGCCAAGTGTATGTCCCGGACCTATCTCAACAAAATCCCTAACACCCTTTTCAAACAGACTTCTGATTATCGCTTCCATACGTACAGGCTTCTGAACCTGCATTACAAGAAGCTCGGGGATTTCCTTACGAAATGCCGCAGCGGTTGTTGCAGTTGTTGAGTTTATGGCTTCGGTAACTGCCTCTGATTCACCGCCAAGGTAATTGAACATAACAGTGCATTTAGGACGGTTCATACGGATATTTTTGAAATACTCCTGAAGCGCATCTCCGGCACTTGACATAAAGCTTGTGTGGAAAGGTCCTGATACCTTGAGAGGAATGCAGCGAACCTTGTCGTAACCCTTTGCAAGCTCAGTAACCTTGTCAACAGCCTCTGTTTCTCCGCCTATAACGATCTGTCCCGGACAGTTGTAGTTACAGATGGAAACAACCTTTCCGGTTTCTGTTCTGACCTTCTCACAGCATTCCTCAAGGTCAGCTTCCGCCATTCCAAGCACGGCTGTCATTCCGCAATCCACACCTTCGCTTGCTTCTGCCATCTTCTTTCCGCGATATGCCACCATATCAACCGCTGTATCGGCATCCATGACTTCGGCAGCCTCCAGTGCAGAGTACTCACCGAGGGAAAGCCCGGCAGCATAGTCAGGACGGATGCCATGAACCTTAAGTATTTCCGTTACGCCACAGGCAAATGCTACCATAGCCGGCTGTGTGTATCTGGTTTCATTGATCACTCTATCAGGATCTTCAAAACAAAGACGACAAAGATCATAGTTCTTATCATCCGGGTTCTGATTCTGTAATTTCTCTGAAACTCCATCAAATATTCTGCGGAACTCAGGATAGTCCTTGTAAAGGTCTGCGCCCATACCGGCATGCTGGCTTCCCTGTCCTGCATATAAAAATGCTGTCTTCATTTATTTCTCCTCCGGGTCAGCGGGACAGTTTCCCTGCCCCTTTGACTCTCCTTTTAGTCTTAAAACAGATGCCTCCGAGCCTGATGGCTCTATGAAATATTTACATCTGTGTCAAATCCTTAAGTATCTCTGCCAAAGGACGGATCTCCTTAAGCTGTCCGCAGGCCTGTCCTGACATAAGAGAACCGGTCTTTACATCTCCATCAAATACAGCACGGCGTAATGATCCGAGAGTGTACTTCTCAAGCTCCATCTTGTCTGCTCCTGCCTTTTCCTGCTTTAAGTACTCAACTGTCATCTGATTCTTAAGTACTCTTACAGGAGTTCCGCCTATACGTCCTGTAACGATGGCATCTGTACCCTTTGCCTTAAGAAGAGCTGCCTTATAGTTATCATGTATAGGACACTCAGGTGATGCCAGAAGAACAGTACCGACCTGAACACCGCAGGCTCCGAGAGCCATGGCAGCTCTGAACTGACGGTTATCTGCAATTCCGCCTGCTGCGATTACAGGAATATTTACAGCATCAACTGTCTGAGGAACAAGTGTCATGGTAGTCATCTCACCAACATGACCGCCGCTCTCAGTGCCTTCTGCGATAACAGCATCAGCTCCGAGTCTCTCAACGTGCTGTGCAAGTACAGGCGCACCTATTACAGGGATTACCTTTATGCCTGCTGCCTTGAAATCCTCCATATACTTTCCGGGATTTCCCGCACCTGTTGTAACCAAAGGAATCTTTTCCTCGATACAAACCTTTACAAAATCATCTGTTGAAGGATTCATAAGCATAAGGTTAACACCGATAACCGGCTTATATCCGTCTGCTGTCTCCGGTGCAAGCTCACGGGCTGTGCGGATCTCATTTCTTAGCTCGTCTGCCGTTCTGATTCCGCCTGTTCCGATAAGTCCTACGGCGCCAGCATTGGCACAGGCTGCTGCAAAACGTCCTGTTGCGATATTTGCCATACCACCCTGAATAACCGGGTAACGGGTTCCTAAAATTTCATTTAATAACTTCATGATATACCTTCTCTGTTTTTGTTGATTGTTTTGTTTAATGCTTTATCTGTAATTGATTACACATCCACCCCAGGTGAGTCCGCCGCCAAAACCGGCCAGAATCATCCTGTCTCCTTCATGCAGCAGTCCCTTGTTTTTCATATCGTAAAGAGCGATAGGAATTGAGGCTGCACTGATATTTCCGAGAGTTTCCATATTCATAAAGAACTTCTCATCCGGAGCATGCATGGCTCTGATAACATGTTTTATGATTCTTGCATTCGCCTGATGGCATACTACATGGTCCACATCCTCAAGACTTAGACCTGTTTTATCCAGAAGTCCGTTTATAATCTTTGGTATGATATCGCAGGCAAATACAAATACGTCCTTGCCATCCATGAGCATGTGATCGATCTTTGGTTTTTCCTGCCCCTCTTCCGGAGTGTTCTTTCTGATACACTGCTCATAAGCACCTGTGTATATTGATGGTGCCTCTATAGCGCCGGATCCTCTTGAACCAAGAAGGCTCACATAGCTGTTGTTATCTTCCTCATGATCCAATGCCACCACCGCAGCCCCGGCCCCATCTCCAAAAAGGATGGCTGTAGTTCTGTCTTCCATGGATAAAAGCCTTGAAAGCTGCTCAGTGCCTATAACCAGGGCACATTTCTGTGAAGACTCCCGGGAAGCTTTCCTCTCTTCTTTTTTATCGGGGTAAATATCATAGACATCGAGACCTGCTGATAAAAGACCTCTTGCAACTTCCAGCGCATATATAAATCCGCTGCAGGCAGCGTTAAGATCAAGTGCAGGTACTTCCGGAAGCCCCAGCTCTCTCTGTATAAGGGCTGCCATACTTGGGGTCGCAAGATCCGGTGACATTGATGCAACTATAACGGCACCTATTGACTCTTTCTGTACCCCTGCATCTTCAAGGGCTTTTCTTCCTGCTTCTATGGCAAGTGTCAATGCACTTTCATTTTCTGTGCAGAATTTTCTCTCATGGATTCCTGTTCTGGGATAAATCCAGGCATCAGATGTATCCATGATCTCTCCGAGAGCATCGTTTGTGACTGTTTTACTTGGGAGTGCTCCTCCCAGGCCAATGATTTTTATTCCTTTCAAAACTATACTCCTGATATAAAACCTTATACGTTAAAATTCTTTATATATTCCTGTATTTTTCCTGTCTCTGGGCTCTTAATTCCTCAGGTGACAGCTTTAACAGGTCCGTAAATGTCTTCTCAAGAACTATATCAAGACTCGCATAGAGTCTTTCCGGATCCTCCTGCGCACCTCCGAGAGGTTCAGGTATAACATGATCGCAGACACCTGTCTTTCTCAGGTCCCGTGCTGTAAGCTTCATTACTTCGCAGGCTTCTTCGTGACGTCCGGCATCCTTCCATAATATAGATGCAAATCCTTCGGGACTGAGAACTGAGTAAACAGCATTCTCCAACATAAGGATCTTATTGGCAACACCTATTGCAAGGGCTCCTCCGGAATTTCCTTCACCTGTTACTACAGAAATAACCGGTACATGGAAGCTGCTCATGGCCGCAAGGTTTCTGGCAATGGCTTCGCCCTGACCATGCTCCTCTGCCTCAAGACCCGGATAAGCACCCGGAGTATCGATAAAGGTTATGATGGGACGGCCAAACTTCTCCGCCTGCTGCATTAAACGAAGAGCTTTTCTGTAACCTTCCGGTCTTGGCATTCCGAAATTATAGGCAAGATTTTCTTCCATGGTCCTGCCCTTCTGATGTCCAAGTACTGTTACAGGACAGCCTTTGTAACGGGCGATGCCACCATAGATGGAAAGATCCTCATCATATAAATGATCTCCCTTCTGCTCAAAGAAATCGGTAAATAGATTTTCGATAAAGTCCTTTATGTGAGGACGCCTGGGATGTCTTGCAAGATACACTCTGTCAGCGGCACTTAAATCTGTGCACTTTGAAAGAAGATCATTTCTTGTTTTATCAAGCTCGCGTATCTCTTCAGCGTTCTGTTCCAATAATTCATCATTTTCAGAGAGAGCATTGATCTTTTCCTCAATCTGTTCTGTTTCCTGTATTATCTCTTTTATCATCCTTATTTCTCCGAAGCTATATCTGTTCTTGACTGAAATTTTCCGGAATCCATATGTAGTTTCAGTACATCCGTGAGTACATCTCTCATTTCATATCTTTCTACTATTCTGTCCACAAAGCCGTGATTCTCAAGATATTCGGCACGCTGGAACCCCTTAGGCAGCTTACGGTTGATGGTCTGCTCTATAACTCTCGGACCTGCAAATCCTATAAGCGCACCGGGTTCAGCCAGGGTAATGTCTCCAAGTGTGGCAAAGCTTGCTGTTACACCGCCTGTGGTAGGATGTGTCAGGAAACTGATAAACAGTCCGCCATGCTCACTGAATGTCTGAACTGCTGAGGTTGTCTTGGCCATCTGCATCAGGCTGTAAATCCCTTCCTGCATACGGGCGCCGCCGCTTGCGCTGAAAATAACTAAGGGTAATCTTTCCCTGTCTGCATACTCTATGGCACGGGTAACCTTTTCTCCCACTGCACGGGACATTGAACCCATAAAGAATCTGCTGTCCAGAACCACTGTTACAATGCGGATCCCCTGAATGGTTCCGACTGCTGAAATAACGGATTCGTTCAAACCTGTTTTTTCTTCCTGCTTTTCAATCTTCTCTTTGTAGCCCGGAAAATCCAGCGGGTCTTCTGCCTTGATATCTGTATCTATTTCTTCAAAAGAACCTTTATCCAGAATGAGGCTTAATCTGTAATAAGCTCCGATGGGTGCATATTTTCCACATTCAGGACAGACGAAGAAGCTGTCTTCCCACTTTTTTCTGAGAGCACGTCTTCCACAGGATCTGCAGGTAATAAAACTTGAAGGTATCATTACCGCAGGAATACGGAAACCGTTTTTGTCTCTTACTTCTTCTGCACCTTTTTCGGGAGCAGCAGTTTTCTTATCGGAACTCTTGGATTTAGCATCCTGAGAATCTTTTCCGAAATTGAACCTGAGTCCGCTGTGTCCGACGGTGTCCGCCAGAGCCTTTTTACGTAAGGCTCTGTCCTTGTACATTTCGTATATCTTTGTAATTGGAGATTCCATTTATTCCTCCATACTTCATTGAAAAAGCCAAAGACGAGCTTTGGCTTTAATTAGTAAACATCCATGCCTTCATAAGTCCCGGCAGGAGCAGGACCCCTGCCTGACCTGATGAAGGCAGATCATTTCTTCGGATTTAATTGATTATTTGTTGCAGTAATCTACAAGCTCCTGAACTGTCGAAAGCTTTCCGATCTCACCGTCCGGGATTGAGTGTCCAAGCTCATCCTCAAGAGCCATGTGAAGTTCAACGAGTGAAAGTGAATCTACCTCAAGATCTTCAATGAATCTTGCCTCAGGTGTAACCTTGTCCTCGTCACAAGCAAGTGTGTCAACAATAATGCTCTTAACTTTCTCGAAATCCATGTTTTCTCCTTTTGGTCGATAAAACGACATCTCAATTCTTTATTTGTTGATATTTACAAGCAGATAGAAAAAAATTTTTTATTAAAATCTTTTAACTATCCTCTCGCTGTTGTTGATAATACCTAAAGGTTAAACCTTAGTCAATGAAAGAAATTTTCGAATAAAAGTAGTTTCCGAAACTATGACTGATGGAGATAAAAGCGCATGACGCTATTACGTCGTTTGTTTCAGCTTGTCTATTTAAAAAATTTGTGTGTACTTAAATTATTTAAATAGCATCGATACCCCCCTGGTCCACTGCCTAAACTGTTACGCCTTAAACCTGTGTAAACATCACCTTATATGTGGTATAATCCTACTTATTTATATTATGTCTTTTCAGAAATCGGTTTAATCCCGATATGTAACAAAGATTAATGAAAACAAATTTAAGCACAGGAGAAATACAATCATGGATCCAAGAGATAAAGAAATGCTCCCTTTTAATGAAGAAA
The DNA here is from genome assembly GCA_017940955.1 of Oribacterium sp. The sequence goes on along the minus strand of JAGAXP010000080.1, from coordinate 5,137 downwards.
ATCCCGACAACAACGATGATACCTATAAGGATTTTCAGGACTCACTAAATGAGTTTCAGAAAGAACCCTCCAATGCCGAGATCATGGCAAAGCTTGAACAGAACCACAAGCTGATGGTCACTACTCTTGTGATAACGCTTCTGGCAGTGGCAGTTTTCGTTATTTTAGGATTCTATCTTTACAATATCGTCATCGATTATAAAGCTGAGGTTGATGCAGCCATAGAAACCATGAAAAAAGTGGATAGCATGGTTGAACAGCTGGAGGCCGATTACTCCAACTATAGTCAGAAGATAGATGACTTCTTCGATTCAGTAGAGACTCTTAAGTCATACCTTGACAGCATCAATTCCGCCCTGAGCTCTATCCCATCCTTAAGGCTTCCTTTCTGAGATACGAACTGACCCCACCGGGGACGGTTCTCACCGGAGAGAACCGTCCCCGGTGGATATAACTTGAACAACCACCCGCATAACGGGTGGTTTTGTGTTCCACACGCTTTAAGTTTTGCTGCCGGAAAAACTTGAAGCAATGCGTGTCACGTGGTCTCGACCTACAATCGAAAAAGCCGGAAACCCGCTGATTACGGGGTTCCCGGCTTTTTTGGTATCAATCTTTAGATTTCAGATTATTTATCACAATTGAACTCGTTCATCGGTCCTCTCATCATGGAGAACTTGTCCATAGGATAGTTCTTAAGGTTGTCCAGGATCTTACGATCATCAGCCTGGTTAAGGAGATCCTGACGTGCCTTTCTTATCTCAAGCTCTGTCTTGTGCTTTGAAGGTCCGCCTACACAGCCGCCTTCACAAACCATTCCTTCGATAAAGTCTTCAGGAAGCTTTCCGAGCTTAAGGAGCTGAAGAGCGGTTGTACACTCTTTTCCGCCTGCTGCTGCACGAAGCTGGATCCCTGTTGAATCCTGCTTACGCTCTCTCATACACTCAAGAACAGCATTGGCAACTCCGCCTGAGCTTGCGAAGCTCTTACCCCAGATTGAAGACTCCTGGTATGGATCGACTACAGGCACCATCTCAACATTCTTTGATCTCATCATTGCCTGCATCTCACCGAAGGTAAGAACGTAGTCAGCATTATCCTTTATGCCCATCTCATGAGCTTCTGACTTCTTGGCGATGCAGGGTCCTATAAATACAGTCTTGCATCCCGGATGTGTTGCCTTTAAGTATCTTGAGATAGCACACATAGGTGATACTGTCTCTGACATATTCTCTTTAAACTGATCAGGATAATGCATTCTCAGCATATTTATAAATGCTGGGCAGCAGGAGGTTGTCATCTTCTTTCCTTCCTGACGTGCCTCATACCATTCCTCAGCCTCATATGCAGCAGTCATATCTCCACCGAGACCAACTTCAACCATATCTGTGAAGCCAAGCTTCTTAAGTGCCTCTCTGATGGAGCCCATGGTGATATCCTTACCAAACTGACCCTCGATAGCAGGCGCACACATTGCGTAAATCTCTTTGCCTTCCTTGATATCCTTTATGATATCGAGAACATCAAGCTTTGATGCGATTGCTCCGAAAGGACAGCTGTGGATGCACTGACCGCATCTTATACACTTCTTGTCATCTATCTTGCAAATGCCATTTTCATCATAGGTAATTGCATTAACAGGGCAGGGCTTACGGCATGGTCTCTCAAGGTGAGCGATAGCTCCGTAAGGGCAGGCATTGGCACACATACCACACTCTTTACACTTGTTGGGATCGATATGTGCTCTATGCTCGCCCATGGTTATGGCGCCGAAACGGCAGCTGTTCTGGCATGCCTTTCCTAAGCATAAGCGGCAGTTATCCGTTACTGTATAGGAAGAAAGCGGACACTCCTCACAAGCCGGATCTATAACCTGGATAATGTTTGGATTAGGCTCAGTTGCATAAGGATTTGCATCAAGATTCTCTGTGAGACGGATACGCCATCTCAGGATCTCCCTCTCTTTATAAACACAGCATCTCCATGTTGAGTGAGGCCCGGGTGAAATAGCCATGATAGTCTCATTCTCTGCTTCCCTGCCGAGTCTGTCCTCCCATGCGGCTCTGGACAGTCTTTCGATGACTTCGTGTTTAAGCCCGATAGCACCCTTATCATTTGTTACCATTCGTACCCTCCTGTGTAGACATACATATACTCATCAATCAAAGGCTATATAACAGTGTTCGTGAAAATAGCCCATATACAGTTCTATCGTAAAAAAACAGTTAAACTATAAATGTCTGACCAATGAAAAATAAAATGTTTTGACTCTGTAGCCGCACGAAACCTGACTTTCATGCAGCCTGATGAGCTAAGTATAACATCCTTAATACATTTAAACTATTATGGCGTTATAGAATTAACAATCTTTTTATTCTTATATTTTGTTCATGTTTTTTTGCAGATACCAAGAACTCAGTTTTGTACGACCTTTCGTACAGCTATGCCGGATATCTCAAATACCATGTCATTATTTATAAGAACATAAGGACCGTCATCCTTACCTATAAATATGCCGGCATCCTTTGCCGCGGTCTTCAGGAGATCCTCCGTTACCACAGCTTTTATAAGTCCGGGAGTCCATATATTGTCTTTAGCCTTTTCAAGAGCTTCTGCGTCCTTGTATTCCTTTCCGTCAATAAGAATCGGATACTGTACCTTTCCGGCAAAAGACTTGAAATCATTATTCGCAAAATCAAGTATTACTTCACCTGCTGCCACTGCGGCCTCGGGATTGTTTATGGAGACATCCATACTTTCCAGAGAAAGTGCATCGCCGTCTTCATTGAAGAATACGCGGACACCGTCACCGGGATTAACCTTCCCACCTACTGCACTTTTATCGGTTTCCTTGCTTACAGTGAACTCAACAGGACCTTCAACAGTCTGCACTATAGTTCCGTCTTCTCCGGAAACTTCTATAACAACTCCGCTAACGGCTCCGGCATTCTGAATGTCATAGCTGAGGTCTGCCACAGTCTTTACTCCGCTCTGAAGCTGCTTAACCTCATCACTTGAGACCGCTGCTTCGCTTTCAGCCTCCTCTGTCTCACCTACAAGATCAGTTCCGGCAGGTCTTATGGATATAACATCTCCATGGCTGTCCAGCTCCACGGTAACATCCATTCCGACTTCAACTCCCCCCTGGAGCATGCTAATGTCTACACCATCCACTTCGCTGAGCTCATAGGTATTGCCATCCTTATCCTCAAGTACCAGAGAATGCATTGCGGCATCCACTACTTTTCCTGTGATTTCTTTTTCGTCTTTAGCTGCTTCGGTAGTTTCCGCTTCGGTGGAAGCCTCGGTAGCAGCAGTAGTCGCAGCAGTAGTTTCCTCAGCCTTTGGTTTCTTTCCACAGGCGATGCTTGTTCCGAGAAGGAGCATGATGAGTCCTGCCGCAGAGCCTCTCTTTATCACTTGTTTAATGCTTCCATCAGATATTTTTCTTTTCATAATTTTTCCTCACTTTCGGGAACTACGGTCCTTTTAAATATTCCTGTAAAGAACCGGAGCTTCATTTCGGATTTTCAAAATAATCCTGACTTAATCCCTGTTTTCATTCAAATATAACATACATCATATTTTTGATTAATCCTATCTCTTTTTATCACTCATGATTATATGATTGCTTTAAATACAATCTTTTCTTAAACTTATAACAGTTGAAAATCATTCTCATCTTTAAATGCATGTTTTTTGCCGTATGTATCTGACACACGTCAGTCTGATCGGCTCTACACCCGGAACGGAATCTATATGAAAACAAAAATGATGATCTATTCAGAATCCGAGGCTTTTCTTGATACTGCAAGGATACTGTCCGAAAGGCTCCGGATTCCCTATACACTTGATAAAGCAGAGCTTGATGCCTTTTTATATGAAGATAACTCTAAAATGCAGAAATCCAAGGAGGATCATAATGAGCCTTCTTCTATAGATGATCATCCAAAGCACGCCTCCAATGAGACTCATCCTGAGTCTGCTTCTCCGAATAGTTCTTTGTATTTAAAGCTGGACGAAACAGGATTATCACTTACAGACGGAAATCTTTCCCTGCGAGGTGATTTTACCGACAATGCTTCCAGATTAAAAAAGAGCAACCTGGAGCGGGAGCTTCTTGTGAAATGCGCCAAGATGAAGGGTCTTGACCACACACCTGTCATTATTGATGCAACGGCAGGTTTGGGCGAGGATTCCCTGCTTCTTGCCGCCTCAGGCTTTAAGGTTATCCTTTATGAATATGATCCGGTCATCGCTTCCCTGCTTGAAGATTCCTTACGCCGTGCCGCAATGGATCCTGATCTGAAGGAAATCGTTTCCCGCATGGAATTGCATATTGAAAGCAGTATAGATGCAATGAAGCATCTGGATCATTCCCCTGATGCTGTTCTTCTGGATCCAATGTTTCCTGCCAGAACAAAAAGCGCACTGGTAAAGAAGAAATTCCAGCTTCTTCAGCAGCTGGAACGTCCCTGCTCGGATGAAACCGAGCTGTTTAACGCTGCCCTTCAGGCAAAACCTCATAAGATCATCATAAAAAGACCTCTGAAGGGTCCTTTTCTTGCAGGCGTTAAGCCCGATTATTCTTTATCCGGAAAAGCAATACGCTATGACTGTATCCTGCCTGAAACAAGAAAGCTCTGACAAATGAAGCACAACGACTACTTTTCAGGTAATGCGAATTTGAATTTCGTGCAGGCACAGCACGCACTTGTCAGGTAATGAGGATTTGGATTTTGTGCAGGCACAGGGTACACATGAAAGACTTATACCAAAAAAGACCCCACCGGTTTTTCCGGCGGGGTCTTTTTTGCGTAGGATTATGTTTATCATGAGAATTTTTGTTATATGTTTTTCTTCTATATCAGATTAAATTCCGAATTCCTGTGCCCAGTATGTTCTTCCGTTCTGAGTTGTTGTTGAGATTGCGCATGTTGTGAAATCAGGCTTTAAGATGTTTGCTCTGTGTGTAGGTGATGCCATCCATGCATTTACTACGTCGTCAGCTGTGTTGTAGCCTTCTGCAAGGTTCTCGCCGTACTGAAGATCTGCATTTACTGTGTACCAGTCTGTTCCGTCCGGTCTTGTGTGTGAGAACTTGGTTGTGATCTCGTTTGCTCTTACTACTGATGTT